>CAZCKQ010000001.1:0-34485 GCA_964499315.1 uncultured Eubacteriales bacterium
ACCCGCTTCGTTGCAAATATACAAAGGCTTCATCACTTTCAGCGCGCTCCCGCCACCTTTTCTTGATTTGACAAGCACCAGGCTTGGATCCGAATCGGGCGAAGAGTGGACAAAGCGCATGAATTTAGGTTCGAGCTTGTACTCACGTAACAAACTCAGCAAGTCTACCAGACGGGATGGCTTATATACAACTGAAAAAAGCCCGCCGAAACGTAAAAGCTCCGATGCCGCGTTAATAACATCTTCAAGCCTGCAAAGCAGTTCATGCCGTGAAACAGCCTTGATATCCGATGGATTGAGGATGCCGCCATTTTGCTTAATATATGGAGGATTGCATGTCACAGAGTCGAAAATGCCCTGACCGATATGTTTCCAGCAGTCTTTCATATCGCAGTTGCAGATGGTTATCCTGTCTTCAAGACCATTTAAAATGACGTTCCTCCGCGCCAGTTCCGAAACCGGCTGTTGTATCTCAACACCGGTAATCAGACTGGCTTCGGTCTTGCCTGCAAGCAAAATGGGAATAATACCTGAACCGGTCCCAAGATCGGCTACCTTGTCGCCTTTACGCACACCGGCAAAATCGGCAAGAATAACAGAATCAATACCAAAACAGAACCAGTCGACCCTCTGTATAATTTTCAAACCCTTGAGCTGAAGGTCATCCAGCCTTTCATTCTCTCCGAGTTCAACTTCCGGTACTATTCCTATATTCTTTCCTATTCCTTTTCTTTTTTTCTTGGGGCATCGACGGGACAAACGCCGGAACATGCGCCGCACTCAGTGCAGCAGTCTTCATCGATCACGAATTTCGAGTCTCCGGATTTGATACACGCAACCGGGCATTCTGCCTCGCATGCCCCGCAATTGATGCATTCATCATATATAAAATATGCCATTTCCTGCACCTCCTAAAAATTGAACTCACTTATTCTACCACCAAAAGCGCTATTTGAAAAGACCCGTACCTTATCCTGCGTCAAGGCCTAATCCTCCAGCTGCTTCAACTCTTCCAGGTCAGGCACTGTTTCCTCCACTGCCGCGACATCCTTGATCACTTTAAGATCGGCAACCGCATAACTCTTAAGGTCAGTTTCATTCTCCTTATCAAGTTTAACTCTCACTGTCTCTTTCAAAACGCTGGCGTCCACCACTACACCGGGACCATCGGGCGTCTCCACTATCGCGCCTGCCTTGGGGATATTCTTCAGAAGCTCCTCGTATGCCTCCTGCTCATATTTCAGGCAACACATCAGTCTTCCGCATGTGCCGGATATCTTGGAAGGGTTCAATGAAAGGCCTTGTTCCTTTGCCATTTTAATGGATACCGGCTGGAAGTCGGCAAGGAAAGACCTGCAGCACAGGATTCTTCCGCAAACGCCGATGCCTCCCATCATTTTTGACTCATCCCTTACCCCGATCTGCCTTAACTCGATCCTTGTCTTGAATACCGAAGCAAGGTCCTTTACCAATTCCCTGAAGTCTATCCTGCCGTCGGCGGAAAAATAGAACAATATCTTGTTGTTATCGAAGGTGTACTCCACATCGATCAATTTCATATCCAGGTTATGATCCTTGATCTTCTGTAAACATATTCCGAAGGCTTCCTTTTCTTTTTCCCTGTTTTCTTCCAAATGCTTAACGTCTTCTTCGGTGGCTATCCTGATCACGGTTTTCAGTGGATTCACAATATATTCTTCCGGTACTTCCTTGCTGATCATGACAACATTGCCGAATTCGATACCCCTGGCGGTCTCTACTATCACCGGGGTATCAAGCTCCGTCGCCAGGTCTCCCGGATCAAAATAATATATCCTGCCTGCTTTTTTAAACCTTACGCCTACTACCTTAACCATATATCACAGTCCTCCTGTAATTTCATAACCAATACGTCCATAACTGTTGCGAAATTGGCATTATGCCTCAGGCTTGCCCTTGCCGACCCGATCGCGTCAATATCGCGCACAAATTTGCAGCAGGGCGCTTTGGCCGCAACACTTGTAATGATACCGCTCTTGTCGGAATTTATCAACCGCATCCCATCGATGCCGTTTGCCGTTAAGAGCATGTCCCTTATGAACGATTCGATAAAATCCAATATATATCCAATGTCGTTTTTGTTATTTTCAAAGAAAGACAACGCCGATAATGCCTTGGAAAGGGATCCGTCATATATCCTGAGCAGCGATTCCAGCGCGCCTTCCCTCAGCTCCATGTATCGCGGCGAAGAGGCGATTCCTGCCGCCGCCCCTATCAATCCGTCCGAATACGATGCCGCAAAAGCATGCTCCGCTTCCGTTCCTTCGCAATTGGCCGCAAGAAAACCGATGACCTCCTCATCAGTATTCCGCCGGAAATCCAGTCTCGAAAGCCTGGACCTGACAGTCGGAAGGAGAGCGTCATAATTGGATACGGTAAGGATCATCACGCAGTAGGATGGCGGCTCTTCAAGTATTTTCAGCATGCTGTTCTGGGCTTGCATGGTCATTTTACCGGCATTCTCGATTAACACTACTTTTTTACCGGAATTTACCGGCTTTTTGATAATGGATTCATGGAGCAGTCTGACGGAATCGACACCGATATTTCCATCCGCAGGTGAAACAACCAAAAAATCAGGGTTTGTACCTGCGTCATATGATCTGCATGAGAGGCACGAGCCGCAGCCCCCAGCAGGATCGTTAGCCGTGCACAGGACGGCGCGGGCAAAAATCCTGGCCATTGTCCTTTTACCTATGCCTTCCGGACCGCAGAACGCATAGCAATGATTTATAAAACCACTCGTCAGGGAATGCTGCAGGCGACTGATAACGTCTTTTTGTCCATATATATCGCTGAAGACCATTTTGATTATACTTTTTCGAACCTTGCCACATCAATTACAAAGATAGTGGCGCCGCCGACGACGACCTCGACCGGATACGGCATGAACATTCCGCCCATACCGTTCGGTGTCATCGAAGAATTGATGACCTGTTTCCGGCTCTTTGACTTTCTCTTGATTATCTCAATCACCGAGTCAAGCTTATCTTCCTCTATACCGACAAGCAGAGTAGTATTGCCGGCCCTGAGGAAACCGCCGGTCGAACACAATTTGGTTACGCTGAATCCGTTTTTATTCAATTCATCCGTGACCTTGTGCCCGTCTTCATCATGGACAACCGCGAAAACAAGTTTCATACCGACCTCCGCAAAAATATTTCATTTATCGGCATCTGCGGGCAAGAAACGTATCAAGTTCCCGCCTTACCGATTCAAATACCTTCATCTTATCCACATCCGCATTAATAATCTTAATCCGGGAAGGGAACTTTTGTGCCAACTCCCTGAATCCGTTGAGGACCCGTATGTGGAACTCCATCTTTTCATTCTCTATCCTGTCAAAGGTGTCGGTCTTTCTGGCAAAAGCGTTCTCCGGCTCAATATCAAAAATAAAGGTTATATCAGGAAGGAGGCCTCCAAGCGCCGGTTCATTGACCGAACATACGACATCGGCTCCGAGGCCTCTGCCATAACCCTGGTAGGCAAGGCTCGAATCAACGAACCTGTCGCATATGACAGCTTTCCCGTCAGAGAGCGCAGGCCTTAAGACCTCATCAACCAATTGCGCCCTGGACGCGGCATACAAAAGCATTTCAGCCACAGGCGACATGGCCGTGTTCTCCCGGTCAAGCAATAACTCCCTGATCTTCTCACAGATGGGCGGTCCGCCGGGTTCCCTCAAGACAAGCACATCAAAGCCTTTTTGCCGCAGATATGCCTCTATTAATTCCAACTGCGTCGATTTACCGCAGCCATCAATCCCTTCGACAGAAATGAAGATGCCTTTCCCCATCCGGCGGATATTCCTTTCTTCGCTCAGATATCAGTTAAATTATATCATGACGTCAACATAATAAGCATCATTAATTTTTTTCAGACCTTCGACTGCGCCGCCCGCGTCCAATATCAACCCGATATACTCCACTGTTTGGGCAGAAATCTCCTCACCGGGCATTACCGCCGGAATTCCCGGAGGATACGGAACTATCATGCCGCGGCTGATGCGTCCCGCAGCCCTCCTGAACCCAATTGACTCTCCGGGCATATGGAAAGCCTCTTTTAACCGGAGCGCCGCACGCGGCAACGGTTGTCTGAAAAATCTGTCCGAACACTCCCTTAGCTTGTCAAAATCAGCCGGCGCCTTGTTTTGTGGCAATAATCCATGGTTATCGCGATTATCCGATATATATGTCAAAGCCCTCCTGAGCCTTGCAAAATCCTTCTTCGTATTTGACACAGCCGATAAGATAACGACATTGAACAGGTCGGCCATCTCAGTCTGAATCCCGAATCTGTGTTTGAGCGCATACGTCGTGGTGAATCCATCCAATCCCGCCGCAGCGGCGTGCATCACCATCCGGGAGGGGTCGTATTTTCTGCCGGCGCCAATATCGTTCCGGCCAAGCCATTCTATATTATGTATATTTGTGATGCCGCCGATATTATGCAGCAGCTGTTCCAGCAGCGCCTCCCCGTCTCTTTCCATCACGGCGCGCGCGGCGTCAAGATACATCATCAGTATGTATGAAGGACTGGAGGTTTGAAGCATCCTGAGCGCATTTTCCAGCTTCGGGATATCTATTCCCCGAGCCGCTCCGGAATCAATGCCGGCCTGTGCGGACCCTACATGAAGCAGCGCGCTCTGAGTCGGAGCCGGAAGGGTTTTGTGCGCGCTCTGGATCACGATATCGGCCCCGCCCTCCAAAGCACAAATGGGTAATTTGCGGTTGAATGCAAGATGAGCCCCGTGCGCCTCATCTACACATAGTATTTTACCGTATGAGTGCACCACATCGGCTATGGAGGATATATCAGTGCAGACGCCATAATAATTGGGCCGCGTCACAACAACGCATGCGGCGTCAGGGTGTTCATCGAGCGACTTTTTAACTGATCCGGCATCAATCCCCGTTGTAATGCAAAAACGATCATTATACCCAGGTATGATGTATACCGGATCGGCATCTGCCAGTATAAGCCCCGTAATGACTGACTTATGGCAATCCCTGCCGATAAGCGCCTTGTCCCCGGGTTTGCACAGACTCATCAGCGCCGCCTGCAACCCGCAGCTCGATCCGTTTACGAGAAAATACGTCCTTGCGGCGCCAAAGGCCTTTGCAGCAAGCTGCTGCGCCTCCATGACAACTCCCTCGGGGCAATGCAGGTTATCGAGGCCGGGAATCTCCGTCAGGTCGCATGCGGGAAATACTCTTTGAAATGCCCGCGGAATCCCGCTGCCCATCCTATGCCCGGGCATATGGAAAGGTACAGGTTTCGTCCTGATATATGACTTGATCGCATCGTAAATCGGCGTCCTCATCCGCATATCGTCACACTCATATCTACGCCCAGACCCCTCCGGTAAAAACGTTTAACACATTACCATATATATTATATAATAATAAGCCTATGGAAAAGTATTTGCTTATCTGGGATATTGACGGTACGTTAATACGCACGGGAGGCACAGGCAGAAACTCGATGGAAATGGCCTTCCGCGAAGCGTACGGTATCAAGGATGCGTTAAAAAACTATGATATGGCCGGCATGCTCGACATGGTCATTTATGAGCAGATAATGGACAGATTCGGGATTCCCGGACACCGGAGAGACCCCAATGCATTTTTCGGCATTTACTGTACCATACTTGAAAATGAGATAAAAAAACACGGTAATATACGGGCTCTACCCGGCATCAAGCAAATCCTGGCGACTCTCGATCAAAATGAACGTTTCTGCAACTCGCTCGGCACCGGCAATATTAAGAACGGAGCAAGGCTTAAACTTGGGGCCGTGGACCTCAACGGATATTTCCCCACAGGCGGTTTCTCAGATGGTAATGTTAAAGAAAGATGGCTGGTGATAAAAAAAGCGGTAGAAAATGCAAAACAGCACTATTCTACGGCATTTGACCCCGAAATGACCTATGTAATCGGCGATACGCCAAGAGACATAGAATGCGGAAAACGCGCCGGTTTGCGTACTATCGCCGTGGCAACGGGTTACTTTTCGGAAGAGGTCCTTAAAGCATACGGCCCTGACCATCATTTTGCGGATCTCAGCAATGTACAGCAATTCCTTTCCATATTCAATCAGGCATGATCAATCAGTTGTAAGAGGCCGATGAATCCTGAACAGCTCATAGCCGCATTCATAAAGGAGATCCGGTATCAGGCGCACATTTACCCTGTCGTATTCCTTGATTTGTTCAGGAAGATCATCATAAGGCACCATATCGGATCTATTATCCCTGATTTATCATGCATCGACAGGCTTTTGGGTCTCTGGATGATGACGCTGCCGAAGGCCGCCGCAATGATGCCCTCATAAATCTCCAATCCGCCAAGCATATGTTGGCGTAAGGCCTAGCGGGATACAGTATTCCCGGTGACATCAGGTACTTTCCGGCATAACAGGGAGGCCTCTGAAATGACGATCTCTTCGTTTTCAAGTAATCCCGCATCCTTATTCAGGACCGGGCCCGATACCTCGGCAGATCCGCCGGATGACCCGCCGGATCCGACAAGCCGGGCTAAAAGCAGAGCCCCGCTTTCCGTATAATACCTGTTCAGGCTCATGTGCTGCTTCCAACTATGTGAGGCGCTGTCTTTTACAGATATGATCGGAGGATCCTGGACTTCAAACCAATTGAGGTACAAGTCCCCTGTAACTGCAATCTTTTTCACCGATGCGTTTGCTTCCATCAATTCAAACCCCACAACATCTGCGTCCTTTCGCTCCCGTTTACCTTTATCTTATACAAGCGGCACCCGTCGGAGGCGTTCTGGTATCCCGTTGCTTTCGATAAAAGAACACACGGCAAAAGCAGAAGATTTGTCTTTTGAGGAATAAGAGATAAATACATCTCGGGCCAAGCGGAACACCCCCCTGTCAGAAAGCCGATACACAGAATCTTAACAATATCTGGCAGATAATTCAATATTCATTATCCATTTCCGATAGAATTGTCCAAAATGTCATGCTATGCTATACTGTGATTTATGTTCAATAAACTTAAAGCGGCTGAAGACCGCTATGAAGAAATAAACTCCAAGCTCAGCGAGCCTGGCGTCATTGCTGATCAGGATGCATACAGGAAGCTTATGAAAGAGCATGCCGAACTCGACGGCATAGTAATGAAGTTCAGGGAGTATAAAAAGTACATCGCTGAAGCCGAAGATACCCGAAATCTTCTGGACGAAAAGCTGGAAAAGGATTTCAGGGAATTGGCTGAAGCAGAATATGAGAATATCAGGTTTAACCTTGAGAAAGTCAAGAACGAGCTGCAGATATTACTGCTGCCAAAAGACCCCAATGACGAAAGAAGCGTCATCATGGAGATCAGAGGCGGAGCCGGAGGCGAGGAAGCTGCCTTGTTCGTCGGCGACCTTTTCAGGATGTACTCCAGATATGCCGAGAATAAACGGTGGAAAACCGACATACTTGATTCAAACCCTACGGAAATAGGCGGTTTCAAAGAGATAATATTTGCTATTGAGGCAAAAGGGGCATACTCCAGACTGAAATACGAAAGCGGTGTGCACAGGGTCCAGAGGGTGCCTGAAACAGAAGCCGGCGGGCGCATACATACTTCCACGGTAACGGTTGCCGTACTCCCCGAAGCTGATGAAATCGAGGTTGACATCAATCCCGCCGACCTGCAGGTCGATACATACAGGGCGGGAGGCGCAGGGGGCCAGCATATCAACAAGACAGAATCCGCGATAAGGATCACGCATCTTCCGACCGGGATAGTGGTGACATGTCAGGATGAAAGGTCCCAGCACAAGAACAGGGATAAGGCCATGAAGGTCCTGAGGTCTAGACTTTTTGAGATCGCATCCGAGCAGAAGAACAGCGAGATAGCCCAGGAAAGAAAAAGCCAGGTCGGCACGGGAGACCGCAGCGAAAGAATCAGGACATATAACTTCCCGCAGAGCCGCATTACGGACCATCGCATCGGACTGACACTATACAAGCTGGAATACGTACTTGAAGGACAGCTCGATGAATTGATCGACGCGCTGATAATGGAAGACCAGGCAAAAAAACTTGCGGGCAACAGCCTGTGAAACATATCATATAAAACATATAATTGATACATGTTATTGTTCCGATATGAATACAATTAACAGAGCATCTCAAGGCAGATACTGCCCGGATAAGGTTGCCGGCATTAATGCCCGAACTTCTGATAGTGACGTTAATAGGCCTTGCCTCAGGCATTTTAGGAACCGGTATCGGCGGATTGTCCGCATTCTTGATCAAAGACATTTCGAACCGTTATCTCAGTTTCATCCTTGAGTTTTCCGCCGGGCTCATGACGGCGGTAGTATGCACCGAACTCATTCCCGAAGCCTTTGAAAGCGGCGGTATGCTGACTGCTGTCGGAGGCGCGTTATCCGGTATCATCGCCATCATGGCTATTGAAAAATGGCTGAAGGATTCAAAAATGATTAAACGGCATAACCATCGCTCCGGCAGGTCCCAGCTTATGAAAGCGGGAATCATGGTGGCCATCGGACTGGCGCTTCACAACCTGCCGGAAGGTTTTGCGGTGGGGTCGGGATTCAAGGTGTCAACCGGGTTGGGCATAACGGTCACCACCATCATCATGATCCATGACATCCCCGAAGGGATAGCCATGGCCGTCCCCATGAGAGCCGGCGGCCTCCCTGGGATCAAGGCCTTCGCATATACCATCCTTTCCGGTGTCCCCATGGGTTTGGGAGCGCTGATCGGGGCGGCGCTCGGCAGCATATCCGAGTATTTCATATCGGTATGCCTCGGCTTTGCGGCAGGCGCAATGCTCTACATAGTATTCGCCGAGCTCGTGCCGGAATCGAAAAGGCTGCATTTCGGCAGGCTTTCTTCTATTGGAAATATAATGGGCATAATCTGTGGTATAATAATTTCGTTATGACCATTTTAATAAAAATCGATCCGGACGCGATTGATGCGGACAAGCTCAGGACTGCGGCGGATATAATAACGGGCGGAGGTATCGTCGCATTCCCTACGGAAACGGTCTACGGGCTGGGCGCAAATGCCTTTGACACCAAGGCCGTCGAGAAGATATTCAAGGCTAAAGGACGTCCACAGGATAATCCATTGATACTCCACATATCGGAATTTGAAGACATCGGCAAGTTGACAGAGGAGATCCCGCAGATCGCCGAAAAACTGGCAGCAGCTTTCTGGCCGGGTCCCATGACGCTTGTCATGAAGAAAAGCCGATTGGTACCTTATAATGCTACAGCCGGGCTTGACACGGTGGCAATCCGTATGCCCGCGCATCCTGTGGCCGCAGCGCTTATCAAACTTGCAGGCGTTCCGATCGCAGCGCCAAGCGCCAATATTTCAGGCGCCCCCAGTCCTACGAACGCCGATCATGTGCTGCGCGACCTGGACGGCAGGATCGATGCGGTCATAGATTCCGGAAGCACACATATCGGCCTTGAGTCGACAGTCATAGATATTACGTCAAATCGCCCCATAATCCTGAGACCGGGCGCAGTTACCCGGGAACAAGTTGAGGAATTGACGGCAAGCTTCATTGAAGAAGATACCGGAGAAGAAGATGCCGGACCCTTGTCCACGGGCCGGTCGGACGGCGCGCCGCGCTCGCCGGGAGTCAAACACAGGCACTATTCCCCTAAAGCCTCATTAATGGTAATCGATGGTAAAGCAGGCAAAGCCGCGGATGTAGCAGCCACGATCGCTTCCAAATTCATATCGGCAGGCAGGAAAACGGCTGTAATGGCAACTGATGAGACGTTGGACATGTATGGCGGTATTCCGGACGTATATTCAATGGGCGCCCGCTCCGACCCATCGACTATCGCAGCCGGTATCTATTCGCTGCTCAGAAAGCTCGACAGCCTGGAGTATGAGGTTATAATCGCCGAATCCATCGAAGATAAAGGGTTGGGCGCCGCCATAATGAACAGACTGAACAAGGCTTCCGGGTATAATATAATCAAGGTGTGATTATGAAAAAGATTTTGTTCGTTTGTACCGGCAACACCTGCAGGAGCATCATGGCAGAAGCTTTATTCATGAATATCATAAAAAAGGATGCGGACATCGCCGGCGAGTATACGGCGGGTTCGGCGGGCATATCGGCTGCCGCAGGCCAGCCGCCGAGCGGCGGTGCGGTCAGGGTGCTGCGAAACAGATGGGGTATCGAAATATCGCATTTGGGGTCGAAACAATTAACCCAATCCGATATTGATGAGTCATGGCTCATATTGGCAATGACAGAGGCGCATCGCGATTTCATCGTGAGTAAATGGAAAAACGCTGCCGATAAGACGTATACACTCGGCCAAGATATCGCAGATCCGTTCGGCATGCCCGACGACTATTATGAAAAATGCTCCGAAGATATCATGGAAGCGGCCGAATCGCTCGTGTCCCGTCTTAAGTCTGAAGGGGCAAGTTTTTTTGACAGCAGTGGACCGTTGCTATAAAATATTTATAATATCCGTCCACGGAGGTTATTATGATTGCAATAGGAAGCGACCACGGAGGATATGCGTTAAAAAACGATATCATACGCCATTTTAAGGATAAAGGAATCAGCTATAAGGATTTTGGCACATTCGACGACGGGGCATCCGTCGATTACCCCGACTTCACAAGGATAGTAGCGCTTGCAGTTATAAGCGGCGAGTGTGAATCAGGGATAATAGTTTGCGGCACGGGTATCGGCGTTGCGATAGCGGCCAACAAATTCCGGGGTATCCGCGCGGCGCTCTGCACAAACTGCTACATGGCCAAGATGGCCAGACAGCATAACGACGCCAATATCCTTACCCTCGGGGGAAGAGTGTTGGGCGCCGGCCTCGCTTTGGACATAGTCGATACATTTCTAGGCACATCCTTCTCAGGCGGCCATCATATCAAGCGTCTGGACAAGATTGCAGAAATTGAAAACGGGACGGAATGAGGAGAATCGTGGAGGATCGTATGGACAATCTGTTAAGCTCAATTGATAAAACGCGGCCTTCCTGGGATGAATACTTCATGCAGATAGTAGAATTAATCAAAACAAGGTCAACCTGTCTGAGAAGGCAGGTCGGGGCTCTGATTGTAAAGGACAGGCGGATACTGGCCACAGGTTATAACGGCGCTCCGACAGGGTGCAAGCACTGTACCGGACTCGGCTGCCTGCGCGAAGAGCTTGACGTGCCGTCAGGACAACGCCATGAGCTTTGCAGGGGCATACATGCCGAGCAGAATGCCATAGTACAGGCGGCATTTTCCGGTACGAGCGTCAAAGAAGGGACCATGTATGTGACATGCCAGCCATGCGTGTTATGCGCAAAAATGGCAATAAACGCAGGAATAAAAAAGATAGTATTTAAGGGGTCGTACCCTGACGACCTGTCGATGAACCTTCTTAAAGAAGCAGGTGTCAGGATCGTCAAATATGATTAACTATGTAATGTCGTTCCTTATTGCGCTGATAATATCCTTCATGGCCACGCCGATAGCCAGGAAGGTCGGATTCAGCATCGGCGCCGTTGACATGCCCGGCGAAAAAAGGCGCATGCACAGCAGGCCGATAACACGGTTCGGCGGGGCGTCCATCTTAACAGGTTTTCTATTATCATTCGTCTTCCAGATAATATCAGACGCAGCCGGCGGCAACCAGCCATTCGCATCCTCACGGCAGATACTCGGATTGCTTGCCGGGATAGTTATAGTGGCGGCTGTAGGGGTCATGGACGATGTCAGACACCTCAGGGCGGGAGTGAAATTCCTGTGCCATCTCGCCGCGGCGACCGCGTTCGTATTCATATCGGGCACACGTATAACGAGCATAACCAATCCGTTTTCACCTTTGGGATATTCAACATTGCCTGATTTCATCACCTACCCGCTTTCTATTTTATGGATCATCGGCATTACAAACGCCATAAACCTGATCGACGGACTGGATGGACTTGCGGCAGGCGTTACGGCGATATCTTCTCTTTCGCTTTTTTTCGTTTCAATACTAAGCCCGAACATCGATGTTTTTACGGCGACAGTAACCGCGGCCATCGCTGGCTGCACCCTTGGCTTTCTGCCGTTTAATTTCAACCCCGCCAAGATCATCATGGGCGATACGGGAGCATACTTCCTCGGGTTTACACTCGGAGCCATTTCCATCCAGGGTGCGCTGAAGACATACGCCACCATCTCGATCGTCATTCCGCTCCTTATCCTTGGATTACCGCTAATTGACACATTCTTCGCAATACTGCGCAGGATCATCACCAGAAAGCCGATAATGGCCCCTGACAGAGGCCACCTGCATCATAAACTCATCGATATGGGACTGAGCCACAGGCAATCGGTGATTGTGATGTATATAGTAAGCGCGGTCTTGGGATTGTGCGCCATCGTCCTTGCAAATAAAGGCATCCTGCCCGCGATAATACTCCTTATTGCAGTATCCGTCTTTGTGATCGGCGGAGCCAGGTATATGGCCGAAATCAACAACGAAGAAGATATTATCGATAAAAAGGAGAAGTAAAATACAGATGAAGAGACTGAGAGCCGCAGTCGTTTTCGGCACAAGGCCCGACGCCATCAAAATGGCGCCTCTTATCAGGAAAATGCAGGCTGATCCAAAGATCGAAACCCTTGTCTGTTCGACAGGGCAGCACCGTGAGATGCTGGATCAGGTCCTTGAAATATTCGATATAAAACCTGATTTTGATTTGAATATAATGCAGGAAAGCCAGTCGCTGGAACATATCACAACGAAGGCGCTCGGAGGATTGTGCAACATTTTTGACACGCATAAGCCGGATGTCGTTCTGGTGCACGGCGACACCACGACATGCTTTGCCGCAAGTCTGGCGGCATTCTACAGGAAGATACCGGTAGGGCATGTCGAGGCGGGCCTGCGTACATTTGACAAGTATTATCCCTACCCTGAGGAAATGAACAGAAGACTTGCCGATATGCTTGCCGATTATCATTTCGCGCCGACCCGGTCAAACAGGTCGAACCTGGTCAATGAGGGCGTTAATCCTGACAGGATTTATATCACGGGTAATACGGTCATAGATGCGCTCAGTATTACAGTAAAAGAGAATTATGTATTTAGAAGCGAGGTCATCCGAAATCTGGACTTTTCATCAAATAAGAGATACATTCTTGTTACGGCGCATAGGCGTGAGAATATCGGAGAGCCTTTGATGAACATATGCAAGGCTTTCGTAAGAATAACGAAGCTATTTGACGATGTCGAATTCATTTATCCGGTGCATATGAACCCGTCAGTCAAAGACACCGTCAAAAGTATGCTCGGTTCGATACCCCGTATCCATTTGACCGATCCGATCGATGTGCTCGATTTGCACAATCTTATTAATAGATCGTATTTTGTCATGACCGATTCCGGGGGCATGCAGGAGGAAGCTCCGGCGCTCGGCAAACCCGTTCTGGTGCTCAGGAACGAAACCGAAAGGCCCGAAGCTGTTGCAGCAGGGACGGTCAAGCTTGCCGGAACCGACGAAGAAAAGGTATTTCAGGCCGCATATCGACTTTTAAGCGATAAGGAAGAATTCCATAAAATGGCTAAGGCAGTCAATCCATACGGCGACGGCCATGCGTCTGAACGAATTATCGGAACCTTGCTGCATGAACTCGGTTTAAGTAGCAAAAAGCCTGTGTATTTCGATAATTAATTATGGTATTATACTCATGACATGAACGGCAAAATTTTGAGTTTTTTATACAAAAGAATCCTGTTGTGTTATGTTTTCCTATCAATAATCGATATATTGTTTATGAAGGACAGATGGCTCATACTCGCAGGCCTTACTATCGGAGGGGCGGCGGCGGTATTCAGGCTGAACTATACGGCATCGATGCTGCTCAGCCTTTTTGGATCGGGCGGCGATAAAGCCGGGCAGCCGGCCTGCACGTTAAAGTATACCATCAGCCTTCTTTCACTGGTTGCGATGCTTGCGGCATCAGTTATATATGATCCATGGCTTTTCGCCGGCGCAGCGGCCGGTATTCTTATAAGCCCGATGGTAATAATGATAAACGGCTTGACAGAAGGCTTTGGGATCACCCATAACGGCTTTGGATGCGGTGGTGATGAAAATTGAGTGATGAGCTTGTACACTCGCTCAATCCGGGTGAGATTTTTAATATTACATTATTCGGCCAAAAGATAACCATAACCGATACGGTCGTGGTTATGTGGATTATCATGGCCGCAATAATCATTCTCGCGCATGTCCTGACGAGGAATTTGCAGACAATACCAAAAGGGAAACAGAACTTTATCGAGGTTGTGGTGGAATTCATAAACTCACTGGCCAAAAACAATATCGGCCATTTAGGCCGGCATTTCGTCCCATACCTTGGAACGGTCCTCATATTCCTGATCATGGCTAATACAGTCTCCATTTTCAATATCCTGCCGAATGGCGAACAGCTTTACGAACTCACTCATATAGAGTTCTTCAAGCATCTTCCGTCAATCAGTATGAGGCCTCCTACGCGCGATGTGAATGCAACCGCCGCAATGGCCTTGATGTCTATTGTGCTGGTCCTTGCCGCAGGTATCCGGTACAAGAAGTTTTCCGGATGGCTCAGGAGTTTCGTACAGCCAGTTCCGGTCGTATTGCCATTCAAGGTGCTTGATTACTTCATCAGGCCGGTATCCTTATGCTTCCGGCTTTTTGGCAATATACTCGGGGCCTTTCTGGTTATGGAACTGCTTTATGCGGCTATACCGCTGATTTTACCCGCTGCGGTAAGTATTTACTTCGACTTGTTTGATGGTATATTACAGGCATATATATTTGTTTTTTTGACATCTTTATATATTTCAGAAGCGGTTGAGTGAGGAGGTGAAGTCATGGACGTCAACATTTACATCGCGATATCGGCGGCAATTGCCGTGTTCGTGGGTATTGGCGCCGGAGTCGGAATCAGCTTTGCTACTGCAAGAGCGGCGGAATCGGTTGCAAGACAGCCTGAAGCAGCAAGCAAGATAATGAGCGTAACATTGCTGGGTACGGCTTTGGCAGAAGCAACTGCAATATACGGTTTTGTTATCGCAATCATCCTGCTCATGTTGAAGTGGGCATAATTGCGGACAGATGAAGAAAGGCGGAGAATATGTTTAAATTTCACCTGCCTACGTTTATCTTTGTAATAATAAACCTGCTCGTCCTTTATTTTATACTGAAAAGGATGCTGTTTAAACCTGTTTCTCAGTATATGGAAAACAGGTCCAGGTCCATCAGCGAAGCCATTGAAGACGCAAACAGAAAAAGGGCGGAGGCGGATGAACTGCTGCAAAGATATGAGTCCGTTATCAGGCGATCCGAAGAGGAAGCCGAACGTATAATCGCGGAATCAAGGGAAAAAGCGGCAAAGGATTATGATTCAATGATAAGCAAGGCAAAAAATGAATATGAAGCAATGCTGGCTAAAGCCGGAGAAGAAATCGAGATACAGAGGGCGGAGATGCTCAAAAGCGTGAGGAACGAAGCTGCCAGCCTTGCTTTGGCGGCGGCATCGCGCCTGCTTGAGTATAACATCGATAATGAGGCCAACAGACGGCTTGCAGAAAGCTTCATCAGCCAGGAGGGGGTCGCCTGATGCCGGCAGTCGATAAAAGGTATGCCGAGGCGCTGGCGGATATAGCATCGGCGCAGGATTCGACGGAGCAATACAGGGAAGACCTCGGTTCGATAAACCAAATAATCAGTTCGAATCCTGACTTTGCGCGGCTGCTACGTAACCCTGTAATTCCATTGCAACAAAAGCGTGAAATGATCAAAAAAGTTTTCTCGGCGGATTACAGGCCGGAATTAGTGAATTTGCTGCTTCTGCTCATTGAAAAAGGCCGGATATCCAACCTCGGCTACATCCTTGCGGAATACGGCAAAATAGTCGACGCAAGGGCAAAAACGCTCGATATTAAGATATTTTCGGCAACCCCTCTCGATGACGGATATGTCGGCAACCTCAGTGAAATATACAGGAAAAAGTACGGCGCGTCTTCGGCCAGGGCCACAGTCGTAGTGGACAGAGACCTGATCGGAGGGATTAAGGTAATGATAGGCGGCAAGATGATTGACGGCTCAATAAGCGGAAGGTTGAATGATTTAAAAAAGACAGTTTTGCAGGCGGGGTGGAGACAATGAAATTAAGACCGGATGAAATAAGCTCGATTATCCGGCAGCAGATCGAGAATTACAACGTGCATATCACGACCGAAGACATTGGACGCGTACTTTCGGCAGGAGACGGCATCGCAAGATTATATGGGCTCGAAAGCTGCATGTTCGGAGAACTGCTGGAGTTTGAGAACGGCGCTTTCGGTATGGCGCTAAATCTTGAGGAAGATAATATCGGGTGCGTCCTGTTGGGTAACAGCACGGAGATAAAAGAAGGGTCCCAGGTCAGAAGGACTGGAAAAACAGTCGAAGTACCGGTCGGAAGAGAATTGACAGGCCGCGTTGTTGATCCCCTCGGAAAACCACTGGACGGAAAAGGAGATATTGCGGCAAACAAATACAGGCCCATAGAATTTCTGGCGCCAGGCGTCATCGAACGTAAATCAGTCGACAGGCCGCTGCAGACGGGGATAATGGCCATCGATTCGATGATACCTATCGGAAGGGGCCAGCGCGAATTGATAATCGGCGACAGACAGACCGGGAAGACAGCCATCGCTGTCGATACGATAATAAATCAACGCGGCAAGGACGTCATCTGCATTTATGTGGCCATAGGGCAAAAGGCCTCTACTGTGGCTTCCATCGTAGATACGCTGCATAAATACGGCGCAATGGATTATTCAATAGTAGTCTCGTCGACTGCCAGCGAGCCGTCGACCGTGCAATACATCGCGCCGTACGCCGGATGCGCGATGGCGGAATACTTTATGTATGATGAACATAAAGACGTACTTATAGTATACGACGACCTGTCAAAACACGCCGTGGCATACAGGGCTATGTCGTTGCTCCTCAGGAGGCCTCCGGGAAGGGAAGCCTATCCGGGTGATGTCTTCTACCTCCACTCCAGACTTCTGGAAAGGGCCGCAAGGCTCAGCGACGACCTCGGAGGAGGGTCCATAACTGCTTTGCCGATCATAGAAACACTGGCAGGAGATGTTACCGCATATATACCGACAAACGTCATTTCAATCACCGACGGACAGATATACCTTGAGACACAGTTATTCTTTTCAGGCATAAGACCTGCGATAAATGTAGGATTGTCGGTATCAAGGGTCGGCAGGGCTGCGCAGATAAAAGCCATGAAAGACGTTGCCGGCTCATTGAGGATCAATTTGGCCCAATACAGGGAGCTCGCCATTTTTGCCCAGTTCGGTTCAGACCTTGACAAAGCCACGCAGAACAAGCTCGAGCAGGGAAAGAGACTGGTTGAGACTCTGAAGCAGCCGCAATATGAGACAATGCCGGTCGAGGACCAGGTAATTGTACTTTATGCGGCGATAAATAACTATCTGGCAGATATAGAGGTCAAAAAAGTCACGGATTTCAACAAGCAATTCGTTGAATTCATGAAGGAAGCATATCCTGATGCAGGCGGGATGATTGCCAGGACAGGAGAACTGCGACCAGAAACGATAGATATTATCAAGAAAGGCATCGAAGAGTTCAAGAGTAAAAAATGGAGAACACAAGGGAAATAAGGTCCAGGATAAAGAGCATAAATGATACCAGACAGATAACGAAGGCTATGAAGCTGATTTCGGTTGCAAAGCTGAGAAAGGCAAGGCAGCAGCTGGAGTCCACTCTGCCGTACTTTAATAAGATAAAGTCTGTAATCGCCGATATCCTGACCCATAGCGGCAATATCAGCAATATCTATGTGTCTGAAAGCGCCGCAATAAACGATGATATTTTCGGAGAAAATGCAAAACAACCAAAAAAGCCGGGCTATCTGGTGTTGACCGGCGACAAAGGGCTTGCGGGAGGATACAACAATAATATATTGAAACTGGCGGAAAGGCACATAAATGGCGATGAAGGCACACCTGCGCTTTTTATTGCAGGACAGACCGGAAGGAGTTACTTCAGGAAAAAGGGGTATGCCATGCATCCCGATTTCGACTATCCGGTGCAGGATCCGACCATCATGAGAGCCCGGGAGATGGCCGAAACCATACTGGATTTATACAATAAAGGCGAACTCAACGAGATTTTTCTTATATACACCATGACACTATCAACGATCAACCTCAAAACGACAGTTACAAAACTGCTTCCCCTTGACCTCGAAATGCTCAGGAAGGAATTGAAGATCGATGAGACCGGACCGGGGAAACAGGATGAATCGCTTGTATACGAACCATCGGCCCAGTCGGTTTTCGATATTCTGATACGCCAATACCTGAAAGGCGTTATTTACGGAGCGCTGGTCGAGGCATTCACAAGCGAGCAGAGCGCGAGGATGACGGCAATGGACAATGCGACCCATAGCGCCGATGATATGCTTCAGAGGCTGAACCTGCAGTATAACAGGGCGCGGCAGGCATCCATAACACGTGAGATATCGGAGATTGTAGGCGGGGCGGCAGTCCTCCATTGAATAAAACAGCAAAGGAGCTTTGATTGTGGGCGAAATTATACAAATAATCGGACCTGTTATCGACATAAGGTTCAGAGGCGGCAAATTGCCGCAAATACTCAACGCCATTCGGATACAGAACGGCGAATCGGTAATAACGGCTGAAGTTATGCAGCATATAGGCAATGATGTAGTCAGATGCGTATCGATGTCATCTACCGATGGACTGGTAAGAGGGATGCCGGCCACAGACACCGGAAGCCCCATCAAGGTACCGGTAGGCAAAGAGGTCCTGGGAAGGGTATTCAACGTCCTGGGCCAGCCTATAGACGGATTGGGCGAGATCAACACCGACAGGTATATGCCGATTCACAAACCCGCTCCCGGTTTTGAAGACCAAAAACCTGCCATCGAGGTATTTGAAACAGGCATCAAAGTAATCGACCTTCTGACACCATATCCGAAGGGCGGTAAAATCGGACTGTTCGGCGGGGCGGGCGTAGGCAAAACCGTCATGATAATGGAATTGATAAGGAACATCGCTACCGAGCACGGAGGATACTCAGTATTCGCCGGAGTCGGCGAGCGCTCAAGAGAGGGCAATGATTTATGGAAAGATATGAGCGAGTCGGGCGTCATAAACAAGACCGCCCTTGTGTTCGGACAGATGAACGAGCCGCCGGGATCAAGGATGCGCGTAGGTCTGACAGGCCTTACGCTGGCTGAATATTTCAGGGATGAGCTTGGGCAGGATGTGTTGCTCTTTATCGATAATATCTTCAGATTCATACAGGCTGGTTCGGAAGTATCGGCGTTGCTTGGAAGAGTGCCTTCGGCTGTTGGTTACCAGCCGACGCTGGCCACCGAAGTCGGAGAACTCCAGGAGCGCATAACTTCTACAAAAAAAGGTTCCATAACATCGGTCCAGGCGATATACGTCCCGGCAGACGACCTTACCGACCCGGCGCCCGCTACGACATTTGCGCATCTTGACGCTACCACCGTATTATCCCGGCAGATTGTAGAGTTGGGAATATATCCAGCCGTGGATCCTCTTGATTCCACTTCCCGGATACTCGATCCCAAAATCGTAGGCGAAGAGCATTATTCCGTAGCAAGAAAAGTACAGGAAATCCTGCAGAGGCACCGGGAACTCCAGGATATTATTGCGATACTCGGTATGGATGAATTGTCGGAAGAGGACAAGCTAACCGTATTCAGGGCAAGGAAGATACAAAGGTACCTATCCCAGCCTTTCTTTGTGACCGAGGTATTTACCGGATACCCCGGAAAATATGTGCCCGTCGCGGAAACGATAAGGGGATTCAAAGAGATCATCAGCGGCAATATGGACGATATACCCGAGTCCGAATTTTTCATGGCCGGTAATATCGACGAAGTCTATGAACGCGTAAAATCAAAACAGGGGGGATAAATCGGTGGCATCGGAATTCTTCCTTGAAATCATTACGCCCGAAAGGAAATTCTTCGCCGGACAGGTCGGGATGGTCGTCCTCAAGACGCCCAACGGTGAAATGGGAATCCTTAAAGACCATCTCCCTATGGTTGTCGCCGTGTCGATAGGCCCCCTCAGGATGCTTGTCGACGGCGCATGGCAGCACGCGGTCGTGGGTGAAGGGTTTATGGAGATCACACATGATAAAACGACAATCATGGCGGATACCGCCGAATGGCCGCATGAAATCGATGAAAACAGGGCGCGCGCCGCTGCAGAAAGGGCAAAGGAAAGGCTGACCAGACAACTGAGCCATATAGAATATATGCGTTCTCAGGCAGCCCTGTCAAAAGCCCTTGCCCGGCTTAAAGTCAAGAGGGATTATAAATAGGCGCTGTTTCTGAAAAGATGTATTCCTGGTTTGCGAAAACCAGTCTATCGCCGTCTTTTACCCTGTAACCCTTACCCTCTTCTATCCTTACTCCGTTCAACATTGTTCCGTTCAGCGAATCCAGGTCCTTTATGAGATAACCCGTTTCATCCCTGAATAGCTCCGCATGACGGCGTCCGACGACATTGCAGTTGATCAATCCGTCAGCTTGACTTTTTGAGCGGCCGATAACGAACACAGGCTTGTCGATCTGGATTCTGCCGCTGCATGCATACGAGCCTACAGGTAAAAGAGCAGGCCCGACGTACCGCGAAGGAAAGGTAATGCTCTCCGTGTTGTTAACCGTCTTCCTCCTCTCCGAAGCCGCCGCCGTCTTTTCAGGACCTGACCCCGCACCCGTCCTTACAAGTCCTGCCTCAAACCTTTTCAATATACTCCTGAGACGGCCCTTAAGCTTATTTCCATTATCCGCATTCACCGGTTCATATCCCGGAATGGCACCGCAATTATCCGCTGACAGGCTTTTGCCTGTCTCCCGGCCCTCAAACTGCTCCGACCATAACTCAAGCTCATTCATAAAAGCTTTTATATTGAACGTAGACGCCTGTATACTTCGGATAAGCCGATGCAGCATCCCGCTTTCATACAGTATGCGTCCGTCCCCGACAAAGGCCGCAAGGCTCACAAGTACATTGCGGAAGCAATCCTGGAACGATTCAACAAAAGGATTATCCGGGATGCAAATTAATAAAATATCGAATACTTCCGGTTTAATGAAAATATACTTATCGCTGATCAAAAAACAGCTCTGATCAATAAGGTAGCTGGACGAACGGATAACAACACCGGCAATCTGCCTCATTATGCCGATAAAAAGCTTTGCGGATACAGCCTCGCGCTTGACAAACTCATTTAGGGACAACATGGACGAGACATTATAATACAGCCTTGCATGTCCATCCTCATGCTTGACACTTAGTTGCGCAATCCCCTGTATTTCATTATGAAGCAGCATATTATACCGGTAATTGTCGCATGGACTGCTACCGGCGTTGAAAACAACATACCTTGAACCGCTGATCTCTTTCAATTCCAATAATTCATCCATCTGCATTTTCTGCAGCATACGAACCCCCTTTCCTATTACTGACGCCGCAATCCAACGCGCAAAAGACGGAGCGTATATTGATACGTGAGCACTTTTGCGACCGATGGCTGACGCCGCAATCCGACGCTTATCACCCCTTACATCCTCCACCGCTTTCCCCGCTGCAAACGGTCAGAAGCGAGGAGTGCAAGGAAGCCAAGGCGCAAAAACCGGAGCATATAAAGATATGTGAGGATTTTTGCGACCGATGGCTGACGCCGCAATCCGACGCTTATCACCGTTTGCAGCCTAGTCGATGCGGTAGGAATCCCTAATCCCTCCGCTCCTGATATCCTTGCTTATGGAATCGTCTCCGAAGACGGTTTGCATTATGCTGACCGCGAATTTGATGACTGCGTCCCTGAATATCAAGGCTATTCCTACTAAGACCGCTATGATCAGCACTATTTCCACGGTTCCGAATCCTTCTTCATCTTTTGCCAGGTCCTTTAATTCATTTAGCAACATTGAGGCCTCCTAATGAGAGTAATGCAGGTGATATGACCATCAGCATTATCCCTATGAAGATGAGAATCATGGGTATGAGCATTTTTGTCGAGGCTTCCTCTCCGAGCTTCCTTACGGTCGTTTTACGCTTTTCCCAACACTCTGCGGCATGCAGCTTCAGGAGAGGGACAAGCTCGAAACTGCCTTTTTTCCTATATTGAATGATTATCGAGACAAACCTTGTTATTTCACTTATCCTGCACCGCTTGGCGAAATCTTCAAATGCTTTCATATCCGGTTTGCCGGAGTCCATCTCAGATAGAGTTACACGAAGCTCTCTGTACAGAAAGCGGTCGGCGGGACCTTCCGAGGCGACACGTCTCCATGCTCTTGTCAGGCTCATTCCCGTACTTGCAAGCAGACCGAGTTTTGTTATGAATGCGGGAAAATCAATCATGATTTGCTGCTTTCTGGCCTTTACCATCTTATTCAGCCTGTAATCGGGCAGATATGACATGATCGCCGGAAAACCCGCGGCAAATATTGCGCTTAACAAATCGGGGCCTGCCGCTGTCAGGACAATGACTGAAAAAACTCCTGAAACCGCACCATAGGCGATCCTCCGCGCCAGATGCTTCTTCAGATATTCCAACGAGCATGCGTGTCCATATATCTCCGCATACTTCTGCCTTGTCTTCATGGCATATAACGTGTCGTAATTCATATGCGTATATCCATCAGCTTTCTTGATATGAAAAAAGCAGCGGTAAAAAGCAATAATGAAAAACTCGTAATTATCCGGCCCTGAATAGTTTGAAATAATGGCTCCATGAAATCCCCTGCCGCAAGAGTAAGCACTGCAACCAGAAAGACGGGCAGTACCGTAAGGAGTTTGTACTCGAGAGCCCTCTCAGCAAGCAAGACATCGATTTCCTGTGAGATCTCGATCTTGTCGCTGATTAGTGAGACTGTATTTCTCAAGATATCCGGTATGTTGCTGCCGGCTCTCTTGCAAACCGATATGGTATCCGAAAGGCTTTTTATATCATCGATTCCCGTCCTTTCCGCCAATTCTGTAAGGACACACTCTATCGGCTCATTCATCCTTATCCGGTTCACGATAGTTCTTACCTCTTTTATTATCTGGGTCTCAGGATTTCCATAAATTATCGAGAGGTCTTTCAGCGATTCACTAAATGCTGTTTCCAGAGGGTTGCCCGCCGAAACGGACGAAGAAAGCGAATAAAGAAGATCTTTGAACTGTATGGTCAACTCTTTCCGCTTCTGCTTGATTTTCTGCCTTTTCCTGACAACCGGATAAATCAGGCCTGGCAGTATTGCAATGATGCATATAACAGCACTGTGATAAAAAACATAACATATTCCGGCGGAAACAAGCGTAGCTTTGATAAATTCCACCGTTTTCTCCGCAAACCGCGTTTTATAAACCCTGTAATCCATCAATTCGTACCCCTGTCTTGAAGTTGAATAGTCAAACCGGCCATTTGAAGCTTTTTTACCCTTGTGAGCGCACAACCGGTCCCGGCTAGTGTCCCGTTCACACCGGCAACCCCGGTATCCCCACTCTCGCGATAGACATAAAGAGGGTTCAATTCGATAGTTCCTTCCTTCAGACCGGCCACCTCCGTTATTTCAATAATTTTTCGGCTCCGGTCGCGCATCCTTGATATGAAGACGATAACCTCGACGGCAGATGATATATACTGCCTGACTGCTTGCAGCGGCAACGGCGCAGCAGAAATCACCATAGTCTCCAGCCTGCTTAAAATATCGGCCGCGGAATTTGAGTGCCCCGTCGACATTGAACCGTCATGGCCGGTATTCATGGCCTGAAGCATATCAAGCGCTTCAGGACCCCTTACTTCACCGACAATTATCCGTTCCGGCCTCATGCGCAGAGATGTCCTGATAAGGTCGCCTATTGTTATCTTGCCTTTACCTTCATAATTTGCATTACGTGTCTCAAGCCTCACGATGTTTTGTATACAGTCAAGCCGGAGCTCGGCTGAGTCTTCAATAGTGACGATCCTTTCTTCGGGAGGGATGCAGTTCGCAAGGCAATTCAGGAATGTAGTCTTCCCCGAACCCGTACCCCCGCAGATAAAGATATTGTACTTCGCACGCACCAGCGTCTTAAGGAATTCCGCAGCCTCTGTACTGATAAAATCGAGAGACACAAGATCTTCCATATTCATCGGAGCTTCCGGAAACTTGCGGATTGTCAGGATCGGTCCGTTAATCGCTACCGGCGGCAGGACGACATTTATCCGCGAACCATCCTCAAGCCGTGCATCCACTATAGGCGACGCTTCGCTGACCGACCTGTTCACTTTGGAAACAATGATCTGTATGATATCCTCAAGATTGCCTTCATCCGGAAAAGACATGTCTATACGCCTGATAAAACCGTTTTTTTCAATGAAGATATCTTTAAAACCGTTTACCATGATTTCGGTTATTTCGGCATCATCCATCAAAGGCTGCAGTATCCCCATACGTCTCATGGAATTGAATACTTTTCTGGATATATCGGATTTCTCATCCAGTGTCAGGCAATAACCGGCTGACTTTTCGATCACCACATCCTCAATCATCGAGATCAACGCGGGATCATTGATGTCATCCCCCATTTCCAGTCTGCCGCCGACAATAGACCTGATTTCCCTGACGATATTGTCTGTAGAAGACATTGCCGGCATGGTTCTAAAACCTCCCCTGCCCTTCATCCATTATAAGCTTGCAAATACGCCGGATGCCGCTGAGCATGCCATTGTCGGAAAAATCCCTGTCGGCAGTCATGCCTTTGGGACCAAGACCCGGGACATATGGAATGACTTCATAGGCTCCGCATATTTCCGGCAGGACAAACCTGCTATCGGAATCACTTTGACCATATTTATTAATGATGAACTTCATTTTATCCATGATGCGGAAATCATACCTTGATTCGGCTTTTTTTATTGAATCCAGCCATAAAGGTATCCTTACCTTATTTATTTCATCCTGTACGGTAATACTGAGCGTACAATCGCAAAACGACATGATAACCGCATTTCTGAAGGTGAAGCCCGACTGCGTATCGGCAACGGCAAAATCAAAAGACCCGGATTTTTTGATGCTTTTTAACAGATGCTCCATACCTGCGGGATCCAGCTCTTCCATGTCCATATTGTTCTCAGCCGGCGAAAAATAACAGACGTCTGATTGGCAATCCTGCAGCGAATATTTTTTCACACGTTCAGCAAGGTCCGCGGCGCCGCATTTAATACCCATTAACACATGTGTTATGCTGTTTTCCCCATTCACACGGAAAAAGGCGGGGGTTGACGGCATGTTCTCCAGATTGATATACAGGACTTTTTTTCCGATATGTGTCAGATAGAGGCAGATACCCAGCGAAATGACTGTCTTCCCAACCCCTCCTGAAGGCGAGGCGACACAGAAGAAGCATGTTTGTCTCCGTATGTCGCCATCTGCCCGCTGATTATCCTCAAAAAAGCATTTTGCAATGATATCCTTGACCATCTGATCAGCCCGCCGGTATTTGTGTATTCTCAAAACATCATCAGTTATGGCAGCCCTCCCATCATCAAGCAATATACATATTGCGCCCATCGATTCCAGGCTGGACTTGAATTCATAGAATTCTTTGGATAAAATGAAAACATTTACAGGTCTATAATGGGTTGATACAAACAATTCAAGACTCTGCCTGCTGCTGAATGTCAGTATTTTATACTCGGTAAGTCCGCCTTCCATAAAGAAACCGGATAAGGCCTTAAGATATTCCTCTTCCGTATCGGCTATTGCTATCACTGCTTTTTGCATTAAAGCACCTCTCGAACTCACATGGTAAGCATTACCTGTCTATTATACCATATATTGTAAACAATGTAAATATGAAGAAGATTGATTGACACAATACATTTTATATGATATTTTATATATAAACAAAATCTTAATAATTCCTAATGATAAAAATAATATGAACTGATTTCTCTGATTAAGTTAACTTTTAGGAACGACAGGAGTGTATTAAATGCACGATCTGAAATTTCTAACAGAGATATGTCTGAAGGAGCTGGCGAGATTGTACAGAAAGGGCGAAATAAGCCTTGACGAGTTCGACTCGCATAGCAGTCTGAAAATAGCCTTTCTAAAGGAAGCATATAAATCACTGATAATTAAAAATTTCAGCGGGAACCTTAAGAAGATTATTGATGAAAGCGACAAAATCATCCATCATAGACGATAACCATATGAACTTTAATACAATTATTTCTTGCCTTTTTTAGCGACTTGTTTCTTAAGCTCAAAATGTCTGGCGATTAGTGTATCCAACTTTTTGCTGATCTCCAATATAATAGTGCTGTTGACAGCATTTTTTGAACTCTTGCCAATCTTTTTATTCAATTTTTGCTTCAACAAATCGATTTCGGCTTCTAGTCCTTTTATCTCTTCGCGCTTATTCATAAAGTCCTTAAATTAAAGTAGCAAGTATTTTACAAAATCAAACAAATTATCACAAATACTCCCTTCGACAGTAATAATATAACAAAATCCATCATTCATCAACGACATAAGTCAATGATGACTAAAATGGCTTCAATAGACAGCATCAACAGGGATCGCTATTCCGCTCATGAACTGGCTAATTATATCCATTACAATGCTATAGAAAATGATGCCGGCTACCATACCCAATACAGCTAACACTATCCACGAGATCAGGACACCCCTTGCATAATTCCTGGTATTCAAGTTTTTTGCCCCGCCAAAAGCCAGTATTATCAATACTACCAGATTCACAACCGGAACGCATTGCAGGATTTGAAGCCAAAATACTTTGGCGGTGCTCAGCGGCTTAGTATCGTATACGTTATAGGAAGGCTGCGGAGGTTGAAAATCATACTTCGGTTGATAATTTTCCTGATTGACCTGCTGTTCCATTTGAATATCCCCTTTCAAAAAGTTTGTCGTTATAGCAACAATTATATCAGCAAAAAGCCTTGAATATCTATACACATGCTGTGATTTGTAATAGAATTATCGTTAACACAGAGGCGCGCTTAAAAAGGAGGCCGGCATGAATCACCTTTTTATAGTGAATCCGTTGGCGGGAAAGGGCAAACCACTTAAACTGATTCCTGTCATTGAGGATGTCTTCAGATCAAGACCCAATGAAAAATACACAATCGAGTTGGTAAAAGGCCCCGGGCATGCGTCTTCAATCGCAGGCGAATACATGGACAAGGGCATCGACAGGATTTATTCCGTCGGAGGCGACGGCACATTGAATACAATCGTGAACGGCATAATGCGCAACCGTCATAGGGAATCCTGCACACTTGCAGCCATACCCGCAGGCTCGGGGAACGATTTCATCAAGAGCCTGCAGACCGGGGATTCACTATACAGGAGCGACAGCCCGGACGAATTGCTGATAAGGACGATGGACGGCCGGGAGAAGACGATTGATGTTGCAAAAGTCAACGAGGATTTCTATATAAATATCGCTTCCTTAGGTTTTGACGGCGAGGTCGCGGATATGACCAACAAGCTCAAAAGGATCCCTCTTTACGCAGGAAAATTCGCATACCTCTCCGGGGTTTTTTTTACACTGGTAAAGTGCACGCGGCACAGGCTCAGTATCAATATCGACGGACATGTCATGGATGAAGAGGTTTTGCTGACCGCCGTAGCCAATGGAAAATACTACGGCGGAGGGATGAAAGCCGCCCCGAACGCGGACATCAGCGACGGTTTGCTTGAAATATGCCTGATTAAAAGGATAGGAAGACTGAAAATAATCATGCTGCTCCCTAAATTCATTAAAGGACTGCATGGAAGTATCCCCGAGGTGTCCTTCCACAAGGCCGCACGGGTGGAAGTGACATGTCATGACAAAACACCGGTGAATATAGACGGCGAGGTGAAATTCGCCAAAAAAGCGGTATTTGAAATAATCCCGGCAGCGATCAGGTTTGTAGTGCCGGCACCGCGTCATCAAGCGTGAACTGCGACATATACAGGTCGTAATAGGCGCCTTTCATCTTCAACAATTCATTATGTGTGCCCTGTTCGACGATCCTTCCTTCGTCGATGTACAATATCCTTGATGAGTTCTTTATTGTGGAAAGCCTGTGTGCAATGATAAAGGACGTCCGGCCTTTAAGAAGTTTGTTCAATCCTTCCTGCAACGCCCTCTCGGTCTCGGAATCTATGCTTGACGTCGCCTCGTCAAGTATGAGTATCCGAGGGTCGGCAAGCAATGCCCTCGCAAACGACAACAGCTGCCTCTGTCCCGTAGACAGTCTGGAACCCCGTTCATTGACCTCCGTCTTGTACTTGTCTTTCAGCCTGTTGATAAAAATATCCGCCATGACCGCCCTGGATGCTGCGATCACTTCTTCATCCGTGGCGTCAAGCTTGCCGTACCTGATATTGTCCAGTATGGTGCCCGAAAAGATGAATGTGTCCTGCATCATGATACCCATCTGCTTTCGGAGCGAATCAAGCGTGACATCTTTTACATCGATGCCGTCGATAAGCACCGCGCCTGAACTGACATCGTAAAAGCGGCTTATAAGATTGACTATAGTCGACTTGCCCGCCCCCGTCGGTCCGACGAGCGCAATCGTCTCGCCAGGTTCGACCTTGAAGTTGATTTCATGCAGGACCTCCTGCCCGTCTTCATAGTTGAACGAAACATCCCTGAATTCGACCGCTCCCCTGATGGCAGGCATGATGCCGGCGCCAGGCAGGTTATCCACATCGACTTTCTCGTCGATGGTCTCATAGATTCTTTCAAGGTATGCGATAGCCTGGATTATTGAATTATAGAAATTTCCGATATTGGATATCGGCGCCCAGAAACGCATGATATACCAGATGAAGGCGATGATGACACCGATTGTAACACCCTCGGCCAGCAGGGAGATACCGTACACATAAACAAGGCATATACAAATCGTTGAAACATTGCCAAATAACGGTTCGAGCAAAAATTGCAGCTTAACAGCTTTCATCCAGGAATCGAAATAATTCCGGTTGAGTTTGCCGAATATCCCCGCATTGACTTCTTCACGCGAGAAAGATTGCGTTATCTTGATACCGCAGATGCTCTCATGGATATATGCATTCATATTGGACAATTTCCTGCTTACCGACTGCCATGCCTTACGCTGGGCATTCTTGAGAATGAATATCGCCAATATTACAACAGGCAGACCGGACATACTGACCAGGGCAAGTTTGGTATTGACTACCAGCATAAATACAACGATAAGAATCAATGTAAAGAGATCCGTAAGCAAATTCACTATACCGTTTGAAAGCAAATCGCTCAACGAGTTGACATAATTGACCACCCTGACAAGTATTTTACCGTGAGGACGGCTGTCATAATAGGAAAAAGGCAGCTTCTGCAGGTGTTTGAACAGATCGAGCCGTATATCCAGCAGCACGCTCTGGCCGATCTGGGACATGGTATACATCCTGAAGCGCTGACATAATCCGCTGAATACGATACTGGCCGCAAATAACACCGATAGCAGCACCAGGCCTGTTATGTCGGCTGCCGGTATACTTGAATCCAGAGCAATCTTCGCGATAAAAGGCCCTAAAAGCGCAGAAACGCTGGAAAAAAGCATCAGACAAACGGTGAAGATGACTTTGTTCCGATATGGGCGGATATATCCGAAAAGCCTGTATAAATGCCTTATATTGAATTGGCTGTTTAATTCTTCGTCTATATCGTATTTATTCCTGGCCATATGTCACTCTTCACCGCCCCCGTCGTCAAAATCGCCGGATTGGTTCCTGTAAACACTGTAATAGTAGCCTCCGGCCGATATCAGTTCTTTATGGGAACCTTCTTCGACAATCCTCCCTCTATCCAGTACATAGATCCTGTCCGCATCCTTTACGGAAGATATGCGGTGAGCAATGATGAACGTGGTCCTGCTCCTGATCGTCGTCCCCAGCATAGACTGTATCTTTTTCTCTGTCTCGATGTCGACGCTGGAGGTAGTATCATCAAGTATTAAAATGGACGGATCTGTGAGAAGCGCCCTCGCAAGCGCGATTCTCTGTTTTTGCCCACCGGAGAGTCCTACGCCGCGTTCCCCGATTATCGTGTCATATTTTTCACCGAAGCTATCGATAAACTCGCTTGCACCCGCAATACCGGCGGCTTTCCCGATGTCTTCCATCGGCGCGTCAGGCACGCCGTAAGCAATGTTGCCTTCGATCGTATCCGAAAAAAGGAAGATATCCTGCATCGCAATGCCGATATTCGAGCGCAGCGTACCCAAGTCATATTCCCTGACATTGCATCCGTCGATCAGCACTTCGCCTTCGGTGCAATCGTAAAATCTTCCGATGAGGTTCATCAGCGTCGTCTTGCCCGAACCTGTCGGGCCGATTAATGCCACCGTCTGTCCGGGATGTACCTTGATGCTGATATTTTCCAGCACTTTCCCGTCACCATAAGTGAATCCGACGTTCCTGAACTCAACGGCGCCGGATATTTTAACGCCAACGTCGGATTCTGGATCCTTAACCGTACTATTAATCGTGCTCTTAATCGAAGGCTCAGTCGCAAGCAGGCCCATGATCTTATCTGCGGAAGCCGCAAAACGCTGTATGTCGTTAATGAGCCATCCCGACATACGCATGGGACCGTTCAATGACCAGATATATCCGTTGAACGCTATCAGTCCGCCGACCGTCAACGAGCCGCCTATCACCATGATGCCGCCTGCAAGTATGACCGTCACCGACAGCATCCCCGCGATAGCTTCGAGTAGCGGTATGTATTTACGCCATATCCTTGCGGCATTAACATTTTTCATTTTGAATTCGGTATTTTGCTCAGAAAATTTCTCTATTTCATGGTCTTCACGCGCAAAGGCTTTGACTACGCGATTTCCGCTGATATTCTCCTGCACTACGCTGTTGAGCCGCGAGAATTGCTCCCTTATTTCAGAAAAAGCAGGTTTGACGGTTTTGGCAAACTTTATCGTATAGTAAGCGGTGAACGGTATAATCGCCAGCAGGATCAGAGTGAGAGGCACGTTCATTGTCAAAAGCACGACAAGTGAAAACACAAGCAATAACAGGTTTTCGTAAACCCCATAGATCACAAAGGCCACGAAGTGCCTCACAGCCTCTATATCGCCTGTCATCCTCGCCATTATGTCGCCGGTTCTGGTCCTGTCAAAGAAGCTGAAATCAAGTGACTGTATCTTATCATAGATGTCTTTCCTTATCCTGAAGACCGTGCTCTGAGAAATAAATTCAAATATCAGCAAATAGGCATATCTGATGATCGTCCTTATAAACATGCCACCAATCAGTATGGCTATATATAACGGCAAAAGCTCGAGCTTTCCGCCTATTATGCAATTATCCACAAGGACGCCCGAAACATACGGAAAGACCATCATAAGCGCGCCGCCGGCCAGCACAAGTACGAATCCGATTATCCACCTGGCTTTATGTATCTTCAGATAATCCCAGATCCATCTGAAAACTTCCATCTGTTTTCTTACGTATACCTCATCATATTATAATTGTGCAATTCTTAACATTATAAGCTATAATACCTGAATTGCATATGCTTTTTTCATGAAAAAATACTCAATTTTTATTGAAAAATTTTATGCATATTTACATTTCTTATAATCGCGTATATATTGGACACATGAAGTTGATAGCAGCAACAAAAAACAAAGGGAAGATTGACGAGATCCGCAGCATCCTCAGCGAAGCGCCCTACGGTACGCGTATCGGTAAACCTGGCGCCGCCGGACTTCAGGTGGTATCGGCTAAAGATGCGTGTAACGGCAATTACGCAGGAGTCGTCGAATGCGGTTCAACATACGCCGAGAATGCATTGATCAAGGCCTGGAGCATATTTCGCGGGATCGGGGCAGCAGAAAGCGCGGCTGTAGAAAGCACGGCTGTAGAAAGCACAGCTGCAGCAGGAGATATTTCGACGGCGATGGTTATAGCCGATGATTCCGGGCTTGAAGTCGATTATCTGAAAGGATGGCCGGGCATATTTTCGTCACGGTTTGGCGGCGGGAACGCCTCAGATGATGAAAAGGTGCGAAAACTCCTTAATCTCCTGAAGAATTTACCGGCCGAACGGCGCAAGGCGCGCTTCGTCTGCGCAGTAGCGGCATATCTGCCGGGCGGGTATTATATAACAGCGCAAGCAACCTGGAATGGGCTTATCGCATTCGAGCCTAAGGGTGATAATGGTTTCGGGTATGATCCGGTCTTTGTCGATCCGGAGTATGGCATGACCGCCGCGCAATTACCGCCGGAGCTGAAGAATTCCATAAGCCACAGAGGTAAGGCTTTGCGGCTGATCCTACACAAAATCCCAGATATATACCTTAAATAAAATCCTGTTCAATACCCATCAACTCCGCACCGATTTATTTACATAATCATATTTTAGTAATATGAGATAAATATGAAGAAGTGATTTTTATGCCCGGATACCCTACGGAAACAATGCTTTACACGATACAACCATATGATACGTTATGGAACATAGCACAAAGGTTCAATACCACAGTCTATGAAATAATGGCGGCAAATCCCGGAATGACACCTAATTTTCTGCGGGTGGGACAGATCATAAGTATACACCCGGGTAACCCGGGTATGGGATGTTACCCGAAAGCCGGGTTCCAATGCCCGGACATGGTTCAAAGCGCCATGTGCTTCAATCGCCGCCAAGTCGGCCTTATGAACGAAATGCGCAGATTGTGGGTGGAACACGCTATCTGGACCTGGTCCGCAATATTGGGGATAGTTGAAAGTCTCCCTGAAACTGATGCGATAGTAAACAGGTTGCTGAGAAATCCCACAGATTTTGGGGCGGCTCTCCGGCCTCTCTATGGCGAAGAAAGGGCCTCCACATTTGCCACTCTGCTAGGGACCACCTCGTAATCGCCGCCGATCTGGTGAAAGCGGCCAAAGCCGGTAACACCAATGCCGCTGCAGAAGCCGAAAGGAAATGGTATGAAAATGCCGATGACATCGCTGCATTCTTAGGCAGTATAAATCCTTTCTGGTCCGCCGAAGAATGGAGGGAAATGCTGCATGAGCACCTGAGGCTGGTAAAAGAGCAAGCTGTCCAGTTGCTGGCAAAGAATTACCCGGCAGCTATTGCCGCATTTGACCAGAACGAAGCGCATGTGCTTGCGATGGGCGATATGCTGGCCGACGGCATCATGAAGCAGTTCCCGCGGATGTTTGCAGGATAGACGGGTAGACGACCGGAGAAGAATAATAAAGTTGGACGCAGCATGAATTTAGCATGAATGTGCATTTTTTTGACTAATGTGTAATATTGCGACCAAAATATGCCCTTGAATGTATTATTATGCAGCAATTATATGGTTTTTATAATATTTATTCATTATTTAGCCATAATGGTGCGCATTACTTCAAGAATTGAGCATTCGCGTATACTGATTCATAGCAATACTGCAATGGCATTTTGAATTATATAGTAATATACGCCGAACAATCCATAACCGGCAAGAATACCCGTTATGAATCTTCTTAAATTTGTTGACAGGATGATTTTCAAGTATTGAAGAAACCAATCTAAGAACATAATGGCTATGAATACTAAGCACAAAATGATATCAGGATTTCCAAAAATAAATGTGTATAATATCATTATTAACTCACCTGTCAGAATCCCTATACACCGCGAGCAAACAGGAAGTTGATAGCTGCCGATCGAAAAACTTCTCTCGGGCAACTGATGGCACCCACTATAAAAACCAAGCTTCATAAGGGCTATCCATATATTAATTTTTAGATCATTATTTAAATTTGTACCCACAGTCTATGCACATTCTTAATATTTCAGTTTTGGTTTTCCCCATTCCGCATAGACCGCAAAGCCATCCAAACGGACCAAAGATAAGAGTTCCAAGGCATCCTTTTCCAGCACCAAAACCTTTGCCTTTGACATTTGATACTGCCTGAATGTTATTTCCCCCGCATCTTGGGCATGCCATATGTCGATACTCCCCCTTTGCGGGTATTATATAATAAACAATAAGCATAAACAATAGATATTCATGGGATATGAACAGATTCTCCTGAGTCTTACGGTTCCCGATACTTGATATGCTTAAAAATGTGGCGTGCCTGAAGGGATCGCCGTCTGCTTCGCTCCGCTCGCATACTCCCGCCTCGCCTTGACTCGGCACACTCGCCTGAAAAATGCTGCGCATTTTTCTATACGGCTCGTGCCCTCGCGGGTTCGAATCCCTTCCCTGCTACCTGCTTGCTTGATTCACTTAAATGCTTAGGGTTCACGATACTTGATATGCTTAAAAATGTGGCGTGCCTGAAGGGATCGCCGTCTGCTTC
>CAZCKQ010000001.1:34585-53902 GCA_964499315.1 uncultured Eubacteriales bacterium
TGCTTAGGGTTCACGATACTTGATATGCTTAAAAATGTGGCGTGCCTGAAGGGATTCGAACCCCCGGCCAACGGATTAGAAGTCCGATGCTCTATCCAGCTGAGCTACAGGCACATATACAATATGAAACATTTATGGAGCGGGTGATGGGAATCGAACCCACACAGTCAGCTTGGAAGGCTGAAGTTCTGCCATTGAACTACACCCGCGCTCTTCGTGCTGTGACTATTTAATTATGGTCACAAAAGTAATTATAGTTTCAGATACTACTCTTGTCAATGCCACAGCAAAGTCGCCAATATGTAACTGAATGGTGACGTATGGAATCCAAATCGGAATCCAGGCCTGATTCTAAATTTATGATACAATATTTATATATGAACGGAAAAATCAAGGAAAAGGCTATTCTTGCAGGACTTGGGGAGCCTGAACGGCATGATGGGAATACAGGCCTCAGTGAGCTGGAAGAGCTCGCATATGCGGCAAACCTCGATGTGGCGGGGAAAGTGTGGCAGAACAAGACTGAGGTCGATCCCGCATACTATCTGGGCCGTGGCAAATTGGAGCATATCGCGTCCATCTCAAGGCAAACCGCAGCTGATGTGATAATATTCGATGATGAACTATCCGGCACCCAGATGAAGAACATCGAAGATATTACAGGGACAAAGACCATAGACCGGACAATGCTGATACTGGACATATTCGCGCGCAGGGCGCATTCCAGCGAAGGCAAGCTGCAGGTGGAACTTGCGCAGTTAAGATACAGGCTGCTTCACCTGACAGGCGCGGGCACACAGCTGTCCAGGCTTGGAGGAGGCATAGGCACAAGGGGTCCCGGAGAAAAGAAGTTGGAAACCGACAGGAGGCATATCCGAAGAAGGGTTATCCGCCTGGAAGGCGAACTCAGGAAGCTGGGCAGAAGGCGAAGGCTTATACGCGAAAACAGGAAGCAGAATGAGACGCCTGTCATCGTTCTGGTAGGTTACACGAACGCGGGAAAATCAACGCTGATGAATAGATTGTGCGGTACAGACGTTTTTGTTGAAGACAAACTCTTTGCAACACTCGATCCGACAGTGCGCAAACTGATGCTGCCCGATGGCAGACAGACCATCCTGATCGATACGGTGGGCTTCATCCGCAAATTACCTCATGAGCTAATCGAAGCCTTCAAATCCACTCTGGAAGAGGTTGCTTATGCAGACCTGTTGCTGCATGTAGCAGATTCATCGCATGAAGAAGCCGATAAACAAATCGCTGTCGTCGAAGATATCCTCCAAAGCCTTGAAGTCGCAGCAAAACCCTCCATACTTGTCCTGAACAAGACAGACCTCGGATGCAGCGACATGGACTTGCCGCCGGGACGGCACAGCACCGGAAACCGCAGCAGGTACGATATATGCGAGATATCCGCAATAAACGGTGACGGCATACAAGACCTGCTCGATATGATAACACGTAAAATCCGGCGCCCCGAAACGGAGGTCCGCATACTCATCCCATACAATGAAGGAAGGACGCTGTCATTCATCCACGAATCCGCCATCGTATCAAGTGAACAATACACGGAGGAAGGCATACGGATAACCGCGGTAATACAGGACAAATATCTTGACAGGATAAAGAGATTCCGTATAACATGATTGATTTTGTAAAACATGATTGATTTTCGTATTACATAAATTTAACTCCGAAGCTCATACTATATACACGAAGAAAAGATAAGGAGCTTACGGAGATGCCAGACAAAGGCAAAGGCAAAAACGCCAAGAAACCAAAAATGAACAAGAAGCAACACATGAATAATCCTGCGCCCCATAATGATCAGCTCGGTGAAAACGCCGGCGAAGGGCGCTATATCAAAGATACTAGATAAGTTTCTCAATAAAATCCTTGCCTAAGATAAGGCCTTCTTTAACCCTATCGGGCGATCCTTCATAAAGGAGATCCTCATGTTCTATGCTTAACACCCCGTCATACCCGATGGACTTAAGTCCAGCGATGAATGCTTTCCAATCGACCTGTCCGAGGCCGGGCATACGGAAACGCCAGTAGCTCTGCCCATAACCGTGACTGATACCGAGTTGGCTGTCATAAACACCATACCATTTTAACCGGTCACTGAATACCTCCGAGTCCTTTGCATGCACGTGGAATATCCGATCCTTGAACTTCGGAAGCAGTTCAATATAATCGATCAATTGGAACAGCAGATGTGAAGGATCCAGGTTAAGCCCGAAACTATTGCTCGGGATGCGTCTGAACATCTCCTCCCATAATTCCGGCGTGAACGATATCGTCCCGGGCGCATCGTAACGCTGCCATCCGATCATAGGGCAATTCTCAATGATGATTTTTACGCCTTTCTTTTCCGCATAGCCCACCAGGTCGGAGAAAACCTTCTCAAACTCGTCAAAATTGTCCCTGACAGCCTTATCTATATTCCTTCCGACGAATGTGCCCACCATACCTACATCAAGCATCGCCGCCGCATCAATGCATTTTTTGGTATGGTTGTTGATGAACTTCCTTTTATCCGGATCCCTGTCAAGATTATTGTCATAATATGCAAGCGATGAGATGGACAGTCCGTAAGATTTCATATAAGCGTTGATGTTTTCGGCCTGTTTCACGGTAAAGGCGCCGACATCTATATCGCATCCGGAGTAATCCCTATTGCTATTTTTAGGCCAGCAAGATACCTCAAGCGCCTTAAACCCGTTTTCGGACGCCCATCTGGCTTTTTTCTCAAGATTCATGCCTTCGAGGCAACCTGTTAAAAAACCTACATACATACTATTTTCTCCCTTCGATGAAATCAACCCTTTTGCGGGTCTTGCCCGATTCATATATGGAGCAGATCAATTGCTGCGTCTTAATTGCATCGTCACCCGTAATATCGGGTTGCACACCTTTTACGAGGCTTTCATAGTAATTCCGGATCTGCTTGACATGGCTCATTCCCCAATAGTTCTTGACGCCGTCGCCATAGTCGAAATACTCATTAGGGTCGGTATCCGCTATGAGCTCATGTCCGTCATTATACCTGATAGAAGCCCTTGACGCCGCCATCTTTGCGATGCCTTTCTCGCAATGCAGTTCCATCTCAACAGGTGCATCATATGTATAGTAATTGATGGCAAAGAACGCCGCCAGCACGCCGTTTTTGAACTTCAGCACGCCTTCTGCCGAATCCTCCACCTCGATTATCTTGTGTGCCCTGTTGGAAATTGATGCGTCAACATATTCCAGCTCGCTGTCCACAAACCATCTCATCAGATCCATCGTATGTATTGCCTGATCGATGATGACTCCCCCGCCTTCCTTATCCCAGGTGCCTTTCCAGTCGCTGCGCGTATAATACTCGTCCGACCTGTCCCATGTGACCGAAAGCTTTCCGGAAAGGATCCTGCCGAGACTGCCTGACTCCAGCGACTCTTTTATGAGCCTGGAACCTGGATTATACCTGTTCTGAAATATGACGCCCAGCGTTACGTTATTTGCCCTGGCAGCCGCAATCATAGCCCTGGCATCATCCAGCGCTATCGACATCGGCTTTTCAGTAAGCACATGCTTTCCAGCCTGTGAAGCATGAATGGCAATCGGGGCGTGCATGTAATGCGGTGTACAGATATGCACGACATCCAGATCTTCTTTTTCTATCATTTCTCTGTAATCAAGATAATACCTGCATCCCAGCTTCGTGGACCATTTGCTTGCCCTGTCTTCCTTGATGTCACAGATTGCTGCCAGTTCTGACAGCTCCATCCTTGTCACCGGCAAAGCGTGCATCGGAAATATATTTCCGCAGCCTACGATTCCCACCCTAAGTTTTTTCATGAATGCCCCCATCAATCGAAATAGACCGGCTTGCCGGTCCCGGCTGACTTATACACAGCTTCGAGGATATCGGTGACGACCATCGCCTCTTCGGGTTTGACGAAGGTTTGCGTATCATTCAATATGCTATCGATCCACATCTTTGCTTCCATATCGCCCGGTTCATATGTATTGCCGCTGTAAAAATCCACACCTTCCGAGCCGAGACATGGCTTATTTATATATGTCTTACCGAATTTTTCACCGTTGATGCGAAGACCGTCCCACATATCGGCGCCTGCCTTGGTCCCGCACAGGGTAGTCATCGCCTCGCCGATATTGAGTGTATTGAGCGCCCAGCTCGTTTCGAGAATGATCGTTGCCCCATTCTGCATCGTAATGAACCCAAATGCCGAATCCTCGACCGTGAATTTGTCAGGATCCCATGAATCCCATGCATTAGCCGCGTTCTTGGTGTCGGCAAGCTTCCTGTACGTACTGCCCATGACGCTCCTGACTTTGTAATTATCCATCAGCCAGAGGGTAAGGTCAAGCGCATGAGTCCCGATGTCTATCAACGGACCTCCTCCTTGCTGCTCTTTATCAAGGAAAACGCCCCAGGTAGGCACCGCCCTTCGGCGTAACGCATGAGCCTTTGCGAAGTAAATCTCGCCAAGTTCGCCTTCACTGCATAATTTTTTAAGGTAAAGAGCATCCTGCCTGTATCTGTTCTGGTATGCAATGCAAAGCTTCCGGCCCGTACGTTTTGCAGCTTCATACATCCTGTGCGCATCCGCCGACGTCTTGGCCATGGGCTTCTCGCACATGACATGCATTCCTGCTTCAAGCGACGCCACTGTTATCTCGCCGTGGGATTTGTTGGGTGTGCAGATATGTACGACTTCGACTCCGCTTTGCCTCAGGAGTTCCCTATAATCCGCGTAAATTCCAGCGCCCTGTATACCATAATCTTTTGCCGCCTTTTCCGCCTTCTCCGGTATGATATCGCAGAACGCGGTTATCTCCACCGAATCAAGCTTCGCAAGTCCGGGCATATGTTTGCCGTTCGCAATCCCGCCGCAGCCGATTATCCCGACTTTTAACTTCCGGCATGTTTTTGTGCCTCTCATGCTCACCCCATGTCCGCCGATCCTTAATCAAATTCGTATTAATATTTACAATAATCTAATACAAAAAGAAAGTCAATTCAATTTAAAATATATACATTTTTATATTTTAAATAAAAAGTTTGATATGACGGGGTCAATCCCCGTTAACGCGCCTGATATCCGCGCCAAGGCTGAGAAGTTTGTCTACAAGGTTTTCGTATCCCCTGTCAATATATTCGACGTTGTAGATTTCGGTGCTGCCGCGAGCAATAAGGCCCGCAATGACCATCGCAGCGCCGGCGCGCAGGTCGTGCGCCTTAATTGGCGCGCCGGTCAATTCGGCAGACCCTTGAATCATGGCCGATCTGCCCTCGACCCTTATCCTCGCGCCCATCCGCTCGAGCTCGTCCACATAATGAAAACGGTTATCATAGATACCTTCCGTTATCACACTGGTCCCGTCTGCCCTGCATAGAAGAACCGCGGCAGGCGGATGGAGGTCGGTAGGAAATCCCGGATACGGCAATGTTTTGATATTGGCTTTGTGGATAGCGCCGGAACCCCTCACCCTGACCCAATCGCCGTTCTGCTCGACTGCGCAATTCATTTCAATGAGTTTCGCGGTCAATGGCTCCATATGCCTGGGAATGATGTTCCTGACGATGATATCGCCATCGGTGGCGGCGGCGGCGATCATAAAAGTACCCGCCTCTATCTGGTCGGGAATTATCATGTGCGTATTGTCCCCGTTGAGCCTCCCCGTCCCCATTATCCTTATGACGTCGGTACCTGCGCCCTTGATGTTGGCTCCCATGGCATTCAGGAAATTGGCTACGTCGACCACATGCGGTTCCTTGGCGACGTTCTCGAGTATGGTGGTGCCTTCGGCCCTCACGGCCGCAAGCATCAGGTTTATCGTAGCGCCAACGCTCACTATGTCGAAATATATCCTGCATCCGGTAAGCTTAGGGGCAAATGCCTTGATTATGCCGTGCTCGATCTCTATCCTGGCGCCGAGGGCTTCAAGGCCTTTGATATGCTGGTCTATCGGCCTGTATCCGAAATCGCAGCCGCCCGGGAGGGACACCTCAGCCTTTCCGAATCTGCCAAGCAGCACGCCGAGAAGATAATATGACGCTCTGAGTTTTTTCACCATCTCGTATGGGGCTGTCCAGGCATGCACTCCGCTTGAATCCACGACAAGGGTGTTCCTGTCGTTCTTGTAATTGATCTTTGCGCCCAGATGAATCAGGATATCGTTCAGTATCCTGACATCGCCGATATCGGGGACATTCTCGATGACGCATGTGCCTTCCACCAGCAGCGCGGCAGGTATGACGGCGAGGGCGGCGTTCTTCGAACCGCTTATGTAGACTTCCCCGTTGAGGACCTTCTTACCGTTTATAATGAACTTGTCCAAAAAGCAAGCACCTTCCTTATATCAGAAAAACCAAAAAATGCATATATAATTATAGCACTAATTTGTTAAAAAAAATACGATTGGAAAAATTATCTATATTTCTTCCGCATCATAGGCTTTAAAATAACGGTATGACCCGTCGCCAAGCATAATCCTCCATACAGGGCTTTCGGAAAATTCCTTCGTTCCGCTCCCCGGGCCGACGCTTCCGACACTCCGGAAACCGAGATCTATCCTCTTGATGACGATGCTTTCCGCGCCTTCCTCTTCCTGTATTTCCCGGTCCCAAAGAAGTAAGACCTGATGGATCGGCATTACGCGCCTGCCCTTGCCGGAGAACATCCTGATCCTGCGTATACTGCAGTTGATGCCGGATATGCCTCCGTTTTTTATAAACACCTCGAAATAATTATCAAATACCAGGAGTCCGCGGTATTTCTCGGTAAATAAAAGTCGACCGGCGCCGGCATCATAATGATCAAGTATGAATCTGCCGACCGGCAAACCGAGTGAGGACAGATACGACCGAACCGTTTTCTCCGTCGAACGCCTGTCGCTCATATCAATCGTTCCGGAACAACCGGGATCCTCAAAAATAAAGGCTCCCGTTCCGCCGAACGTCAGCTTCCTGCCGCTGCGGCTCACGCTGCCGTCCGCGCCCCCGGTCAGGATTCTTTCCATCCTGTCCCTGTCAAAATCGTATTCATTTTCAAATATGAGCGAAGAGACCTGGTCAGCCGCGGAAGGTATCCTGCACTCGGGCGAGAATTCGATTCCTTTGGCGGTAAGCGCTTTCCTTGCGTCATTAATTACAGAATGGGCAACCCCGCTTCCCGTGAACATCAGGATGACATTGGCCCCCATATATATATTGAGCAATATCAGTACCGCTATTAATATGTTTTTTGCCCTGGACCAATCCACTTTCCGCCTCCGGATCCATATTTCCCATTATCGGCTATTAACTGTCATTATCGGTCACTTCCCGGCCGGCTTCGCCGCCAGGGGTACAAAATACCGTTTGTTCCCCGAATCCTCGATGACCCATACCGGTCTCAGCTTCTTTCCCGTAGCCGAATCCAGCAGGTATGACGCGAACATATCCTGTATATCAAGCAACTTGATATCAAGCGCCTCATATTTCTTTTTCATATTGCCGAGCAGATCCTCGAAGTTGACATTATACGCGCCCGCATCCCTGTTCAGGTAGATGTCCCTCATTACCCAGTTGCATTTAAGCAGTCTCTTCGAATTGGATTCGGCATAGATGGCATTATTCAACTGCATGCCCCCGGCTCCCGCGGGTTTATATTCCGTCAGTACAGGGAGGCCTCCTTCCATGTAGTCAAACGTGAACTTATATTTTTCATCCGTCTTCTGAACTCCTGACAGATAAATGGACGCCGATGGGATGAACGACTGCCTGACTCTCATTACAAACCTCGCGGCGTTAACGAATGCATCGCCGATATTGCCGGGCTCAGCGCCCGCAGCCCCCGGGACATACCTGTATTCAAGATACCCGTCCTTATAAAGTCTGTATGAATTGTCAATCCCGGTGAACACCATATTGTCGTCCACATCGACCGACCGGTCGAGACTTTCCTTCCCGCCGCCAAGAAGGTCTTCGGCGACCTCCTCCAGGCTGCCGCCGATACTGTCAGGCACCGAATAATCAAGCGTATTGAAATCCATATACTTGGAACCTTTGATTGCGCAAAGGATATCCGGCTGTATCTTGAAAGGGAACGAGCCGGGGTTCAATTCGTTTACCACGCTGAACGCCTTATACTTGTCATCCCCTGATTTCTCAAACTCTTCGATCATCAGGTCAAAGAGGTCGCCATCCATTCTCCCTTTCTTGTAAGGGACAAGATAGCTATATATCATTCCGCCTCCAAGGATAGTGACACGGCAACCGGTATCGGCGTCAAAAGGCCCGATGACGAACTTCTGCACAGAAACGGGGCCGTTGGGCGGCAACTCCCTGATACTGAAGAACCATCCGATGAGCTCCGCGGGCAGATCTGATTTAAAATCAAACTTGAACGACCTCTTCAGAACCACGCTCCCCCATCCGTCGGCGCTGTCCACAAGATGAGGCTTCACGCGGAGCGCGCTGTCCAGATAATACTTGGCGTCATCCCACAGCTCATCATAGCTCCCGCCGGCGGCAGGCATCTGCCAATGCCGGCCTCTTCCGTCGGACACGGATATCCTGAAAGGCCTGAAATAGTAATCGATGATATCGGAGTCGTCCACATCTCCGTTGGGATTATTATTAAAAATCCCAAACCAGGCGGAGATAAATTTGAAGGGAAGCCCATGGCTCTGATTTCCCCAAAGAACCCCAAGCTGAAATATGGAAAGAAATATCAGGAAAATGATTATGTAGGTTTTCAACCTGTCACGATCCATAGGCGCATTCCCTGATCAATCGGCGTATGCCCCGGTTAATTGAACAGGCCTTTGAAGAATTCGGTGATCTTAAGAAAACTTTTAATGATACGGTCTTTCAGGCTTTGACTAAGATAAGTAACCGTAAAGCAGTTCACCTGGATATTTTTCCCCGGCTTAGGATTTTCAAGGGCGTCCCTTGTGTACGCAACCACTTTGATCTTGTTGGCACCCTCGACAAGGTCCACCGATTGTGTAAAAAGCCCGAATGAATTTATCTTACGGGCAAATATCCTGCTACTAATTCTTTCCAGCCACTCATCGGTCAGCAAATCGCCAAGCGGAAGCGCCGATTCATAAGTCTTTCCTTGGTCGGCTCCTTTGCTAAGCATGAAGAGAGAGCCGTCCTCCTCCAATTCACCGTTAAAAGGAATGTAAGCGTCTTCCTCTTCATCGTATACGGCAATAACGAAACGGATATCCTTCAATTCAGTAATCCCGCAGATGACATACGGATTGGTATCGGTGGTTTCGTTCCCATCAGGTTTGGTGACCTTGACAAGGAATTGTCCGGTCTGCGCGACCGACTTGCCGCCTATTATATCAATCAGACCCGGAGTGCCGGGATTATCTGCGTCGCTGTCTGCGAAAGCCTGCATTCCGGAAACACAAATAAATATAAAAATAAATAATATTAATAATTTTTTTCTAATCACATTGCACCAACCAAATCAAAAACAAATAATACAATAATTAGTCTCCTTTGAAGACTAACTCAATTATACATTTTTTTTGTTACAAAACCATTACATGGCATTTAAGATTCAATTACACAGAAAGGCTTGCGACCGGCAATCTTACAGTCACTTCGGTGCCTATATCCGATTCGCTGCTTATGGAAATGGAACCAAGGTGCGCCTCGACTATTTCCTTCGCTATGGAAAGCCCGAGTCCTGTGCCGCCCATCTGCCTGGAACGCGCCTTGTCGACACGGTAGAACCTTTCGAATATGCGCGGGAGGTCTTCCCCAGGTATGCCCATCCCGTTGTCGATGACCTTGAGATACACGCTCTTGCCGTCCTTACCGTCCTTGCCGCCCTTACTGTCCTTACCCACCTTCACTATTATTTCACCGTTTTCCGGAGTATATTTGATAGCATTGCTCAAAAGATTGAGCACGACCTGCTCTATCCTGTCCCTGTCGAAGACGATATCGGGGATATCCCCGTCGGCCTGCATCACAAGATTGTGGCCCTTCTGCGCCGCCTCCATCTGCATCTTGTCAACGGCCGTCCGGACAGCGTCGGCAAACGACGCTTTCTCCATATTCCATTTCATCTGCCTGTTGTCAAGGCTGGAAAGCTGCAGAAGATCCCTGACCAACCGGGTCATCCTGTCAGCTTCGGAGTTTATGACGTTGAGGAATTTCTCGGACACGTCCTTTTCGCCTATAGCGCCGTCAAGCAGCGATTCGGCGTAACTCTTTATCGAGGTCAGCGGTGTCCTGAGCTCATGCGAGACATTGGCCACAAATTCCCGTCTCATATTTTCGAGCTTCTGCTGCTCGGTTATGTCCTGCAGCACCGTTATTATGCCTCCCGGCTTGCGCGCCTCATCGGTGAATACGGCGAAGTACACCCGCACAAACTTGTCGCCGACCTTGATGACCATCTCCCTTGTCTTGGCCGCCTCATGATAGAGTAAGCCGTCGATGTCAATCTGTACCCCGTAATTCTTCATGAAATCATTGAAGCGGAAGGTGAACGATTCTCCCGGCAGGATGCCGCGCGCTGCGGGATTCACATGGATGACCCCGCCTTTGAGGTTGAACGCGACTATACCGTCGGTCATGTAATTCAGGATGGTCTCTATCTTGCTTTTTTCACTCGATATCTCGTTCATCGTCTTTTTAAGGCTGCTGGCCATATAATTGAAGGTACGGGCAAGCTGGCCTATCTCATCGCCGGACTTGACTTCGAGGGTCTGGTCGAAGTCGCCCGCCGCGAGCCCGCGCGCCTTGTTCATAACGCGGTTTATCGGCGCAGTGATCGTCTTGGCGAACATATACCCGAGCACAAGTGAAATGCCTATCAATATGAGGAGAGCAGTGAGTATATACAGGTTGAAATCGCTGATATCATCTTCCCAGGCATCGCTGCTGTATCTGAAATAAAGGATGTAATCCCCGTCAGCAAGCTTCACAAGCCTTGCATAATCAAAATAATCCCTGTCGTCCACCCTGACAAGCCTGCCCCCGGCGCCTTTCAACTCTCCGGACATTACCCTGAGCAGGTTTTCCGAGGCGACTAGCTCACCGGACAGCTTCGCCCTGCCTTTGCCGCCGTCATAAATCACATCCGATGAAAAGACGATATCCGACGGGGCATTTCTTGGTATGATCGTATAGCTCTTATACTCGTTTATCTGGAATTGCGTTATCGCGTTGCGGTCATCCCGGAGGTACTTCACCACCTGGCCGATATCGGTATCACTCTTTACGGACCAGTTCTCAAAGCCTGTCTCTATCCCTTTCCTGAATCCGTCATAATACCAGCTCTCGATTTTTTTGTTCAGAAAGAGGCTGACAGGCGCAATGAGTATGAATACAAGCATCACGAATATGAAAACAAGCCTCCATTGAAGACTCTTCATCTACCGGTCAACCGTTCCCTGGATCATTATTGAAATAATAGCCTACGCCTCGTTTGGTGAGTATATACTCTTCATTTTCGGCATCTTTCTCCAGCTTCATCCTTATCCTTCTCACCGTCACGTCCACAGTCCTGACATCGCCGAAGTATTCATACCCCCACACCTTCTGCAGCAGGCTCTCCCTCGAGAAAATCTGCCCGCGGTGCATCGCGAGGAATTTTACAAGTTCGAATTCGCGAAGGGTAAGTTCGATTACCTTCCCGTTCCGCCTGACTTCATACCGATCGGGATCTATCAGAATATCCTCAAACTTCATTATATTGGTTGCCGTCGCTGTTTTTGCCCTTGAAGAGCCGCTGCCGCCCCCCGTGACGCTGTCGGCGCCAGAGCTTCCGCCGTCCGCCGCCGACCGGCGAAGGTTGGCCTTGATACGCGCCAGCAACTCGCGCTGACTGAACGGCTTGGTAATATAATCATCAGCGCCGAGTTCCAGCCCAAGCACTTTGTCCACTTCCTCCTCGCGCGCCGTAAGCATTATCACCGGCACCATGGATGTCTGCCTCAGTTTGCGGCATACGGTAAAGCCGTCCATTCTCGGAAGCATAATATCCAGCAGAACAAGGTCGGGATCCTCTGATATAGCCATTTCAAGCCCTTGCTCCCCATCATAGGCTTCCAGCGTTTCAAAACCTTCTTTTTTCAGATTGAATTTCAGGATATCTACAATATTCTTCTCGTCTTCAATAATCAGAATCTTTTTATCCAACAGGACACCCCCCTAACACCGAATTATATCACAACTCACGGGCAGCGCCAGTAGCAGATTTTTCTTCATACATCCTTTTTTCAGCCAGATTCACGACATCGTCAATATTCTGACCTGCCGTCAGCTTCGTGGCCGCGCCGATGGAAATGGAAGGTGATATTGATTCAATGAAATCGTTAAGTGTATCGACATTATGTAAATTGCAGGCATTCCTCAATTCATCCGCGTCGACGGCGTTTATCCACGCTCCCGTGAATGCGGCTTTTATGCGTCTGCGGATCGTATCCGCCATATGCTCGTCGGTATTGGGCAGCAGCACCGCAAATTCATCGCCGCCCCACCTCGACACGACGTCGTTCTTCCTGCACGATTTCTTTATGGCATTGGCGGCCTTTTTGATAAGAAGGTCGCCGACCATATGCCCGTACATATCATTAGCCAGCTTTAATCCGTCCATGTCAGCCATGATGACGCTCAAAGGCAGACTCTTGTCATTATCCAGCCTTTTCAGCTCCTGTTCATAATACGTCCGGTTGTAAAGACCGGTTAGCGCATCATGGTAACTCATATATTTTATCGTCTCAAAATTCCTTTTCTCTTTGGTAATATCGCGCACAAGGATAATAAACCTCTTCATCTGCGGTATATAACTGACGGTCACCTCCAGATCCGCAAGGGTCCCGTCCTTCTTCCTGTGCCTTGTTTCGAACCTGTCGTTGGCGGATCCTGACGGCTTCAGGTCCACATATCTTCTTATATTGTCGGCCGCAGGGTTTTCTTCCAGGTCATACAGGGACATCCTGAGGAGCTCGCTGCAATCATAGCCGGTGATGTCGCAGTATACCCTGTTCACATCATGCAGACACGTATTCTTGTCGATAATCATGAATCCGTCGATGGATGTGGAAAGAAGCGCCTTCAAAGCCATCTGATAGAGCTTCTTCAAGTTTTTGCGCAACAAAAACTCAAACACGATATGTTCCCCCTTTGGGATATCATATTAATGATGTTGTTTGGCTTCTGTCTTTTTTTATGCCATTTCCGTGCCTACATAAGTATAGAAATACGCAATGATTCTATCACAAAATATGGTGTTTACGCAACATATCTGCAAACATAACTTATTGAATAATAATTTATATCATGGACATAGGGCATGATAAAGCACGCCGCAAAAAAGCCGCGATGATTTCGTCACGGTCAATATGTCAGCGTTCCGTTGGGCGTGTTCACTATGATGAGTATATTTTCCTCTTTTCCCGTCATCGCGTTTATATAAACCAGGAAATCCTGACTGTCAAGGCTCCCTTTGAATTCATAAGTGAAGAGCTCTGTTTTAAAATCAGTCGGGATGATGGCCATACCGGATCCGAGGATCTTGAGCCGCGGGTTTATTTTTGAGCGGGCCTGCGCCATAGTGATGGCGGGTGCGGGTATGTCACGCTGTGTATGCGCGAAGATATAGCTTTTGCTTTCGAGACCCACGACTTCTCCATTATCCAGCGCGATCTTGACCTTTATGAGGTCGGGGTAGACGACCACGTTCTGCTGCGAGTAAGCATAGTTGATGGTAGCCGTATTATCCTCTTCAAGATAATAAGTGTCGACCATGCTTGTGAAGCCCAGCCGCTCGAGAAATTTGCCCGCAAAGTCCTTTGCCTGGTTTATATCGAGCTTCTTCTCGGCCACCGGTCTGCCGTAGATCATATAGTACGGCAGCCCGCCCTTCTGAGTGATGTCTATATTAACCCACTGATCCGAAGGCGCACCTTTCAGGACGACCTTGAAGCTGTACGTCATTAGCGGCTCGGAATCGTTTCTGCCTGTGTTTTCTATGCTTTTGATCTTATCTGCCCCGAAGAAATCCTCGCATTTCTTTTTGGCTTCTTCAATGGTGATGAGTTTGCCCATGTCGCCTGTCAGAGCCTTCGGTTTGAGCGTGCTTATATGGTCCGAAAAAGGCCCGTCGTATATAAGGGAAGGATAATCCGTAAATGTCTTGTCGATGTTTTCAAGACTCTGTATCTGCATATCCTGCGACGCCTTCTTAAAGAGCGGCGTCCCTTTATTGGCGAGGTCGCCCCATTTGATCCTTCCGGAGGAGAGCTGCGCCTGCAGGTCGGCCAGGCTCTTACGCAGCGAGACGCAATATTTGTGCAGCGACTTGAGCGTATCGTCCTGTTTCTGATCGAGCGCCCTGCCTCCCATATTCTGATTGTTAAGCGAGTATGCGAGGTCGCCCACCTGGGTCAGGAACTTGGAGGTGTTGGCCAAAGTCAGCTGCGAGATAGGGAGCTGCCCGAGGTTGGTCTGCGCGAGGTTTGCCTGCCTCCAGGCCTCCTGCATCGTAGACGCCGATTTCTCGACTGTTGAGACTATGCGCGATTTAGCGAGCAGCGCCTCCACATTGTTGACATACCCCACCATGTCGAAGAACGCCCTGTTGTACTGGTTATCGAGCTCCTGCCTCAAACTCATCGAGTGCTTGTATTGGGACACGCCCCATATCGTCACGGCAGCGATTATCGCAATCACGATGCTATACATCTTCCTGTCCGATAGTCTTCTTTTAAAGTCCAGCAACTTTTCCCTTATTCCCATTTTGATTTGTTCTCCCTCATCCTGTGTTATTTAGCGAAGTAGTGCTTGCCTATCTTCTTGACGACCTTCCTGCTCCAGATCCATTTACTCGTAGCAGTGGCAGGATTCCAGTAGTATATGCAGCCGTTGGTCGGATCCCATCCGTTGAGCGCGTCCCTCGCTGCCTTCAGCGCCTGGGATTTCGCACCGATCGGGATGTTTATCTGACCGTCGGAGACGGCGGTAAAAGCCCCGGGCTGATAGATGACGCCTGCAATGGTCTTGGGGAATTTGGGGTCGCGCGTCCTGTTGATTATCACAGCTCCTACCGCAACCTGACCTTCATATGGCTCGCCTCTTGCCTCGCCGTGAATAGCCCTCGCGAGCAGCTGCTCATCGCCGGTCTTGCTCCCCGCCGCGTATACGTTGCCGTTGCCGCCCTGCAGATTGAGCATCACAAATATCAGGACAAATATCGCCGTCGATACCGTCAATAAAATACCCACGGGCACAATCGTTTTTTTTATTCTGCTCCTACTCAAAGGTCCGTTCCTCCATTTTGTGCTCATTATTTCCCGTTGATAAAAGTAGTACAGCATGTCCCATCGCTTGTTTCAGCTTTTCCATCTCCCATGGAATTTACTTCGAGCGCATCAGCATAACACATACGTCTGTGATTGTAATGGCAGTTTTCGACACTGCATTTTACTTGCATTTTTGGAGCATCCATTTTTATCTTCCACCTTTTTAACATATTTTTATTAATATCCCTAATGCTACTTATTTTCTGAAATTTGCAGAAAAATATTCAGTAACTGCGATAGACGCTTGGAATCGATCGGCTGGTTATGCTATCAATAATGTTATGAAAATACGATTACGAAATGTTTATCTGATTTCGATGACGACGTAGGCGACTGCGTAGTTCTCGCAATGGGACAGGCTCAATGATATGCTCTCGGCATTCAGTTTTTCATATATGTTTTTAGCGTTGTTCAGCAATATGACCTGCGGTTTGCCCAGTTCTCCGCTTATGATCTCGATGTCCTTCCACATGACGGCCTCGCCGATACCTGTTCCAAAAGCTTTGGAGACGGCCTCCTTGGCGGCGAATCTGGCGGCGTAGCTATGAAAGCGCGCCATCTTCCTGCCCTCGCAATACGATATTTCGTTGGGAGTGAATATCCTGTCCCTGAAGGCGTCGCCCAATGATTCGAACGATTCCCTGAGCCTGTCGATTTCTATTATGTCTACTCCGCACAATACCGCCAAATGTGTCCTCCTACCCGCGCTTGTCAGCCAGCCAGGCCTTGGTCTGCAGCCGGTCAGCCGCTTACCCTGTATCTGCGCCGCTCCGCCAGCACATTGTCCAGCGCCTGGGCTTCGTTCACCGCGTTGTCGAGTGTATCTAGCATGTCCTCGGTCTCAATGCTTGAAAGTATCCGGAACTTGAACATGTCAATCGTGCTGCACATATAGTCGAGTTTGGTATTTATCCGTTCAAGGTCGAGTTTCTCCTCTTTCACGCCCATAAGTATTTTTTGGTCTATCTCAATCACCTTTTTAATGTCATCGGCCGCTTCGGGATCGCTTGTATAATTCAATCTGCGCGCGTTATCGTTTATGCGTTTGACTATCTGTCCAAGGTCGACTTCACTCAGTTCGCGTTTACGTATACAAAAATTAGTCAATAGCTTTTCAAATGAAATTACAAGGTTGAGCGTCTTTTCAACAACTCTTTCCTTGAGGTAATCCCCCTGATCCCTGAAATACGACGCCGTGATGTCGGATTTATCGTCCAGCACCCCTAACAGTTTCTGCAAATATGTGTTGTTTGCGTATTTCTTTGCCTCGTCCGCCAGCTTCGCGCATTTGCTGTCCAGCGCCTTTATGTTCTTCACCCTCTCGTTGCGTTTGAATTCATCCATAAACGCTTTGCTATTCATGGATGCAACGACAGAGATAAGGTAGGCCAGGACAGCGGCGGGATATACAATGGCCGCGGAGCCCGGAACGAGGCCCGCGACGGTGTATGCCGCGCCGACGCCGATCATCAGTATTCCTATGTTTAACAATCTAAATAGTGCGCTTGTAAAAAAGCGTGCCCTCATATTAACTGCTCAGTTCGTGTCATTTTGTTTTCCGTTAGTTCTTCGTGTCAATTTAATTCTTCGTGTCAATCTTCTCTTTGACTTCGAAGCCGCCGGTGTCGCCCGCGAGGAGCGCATCGGCCCTTGCCTTAGCCCGTTCTCTGGCCGAATCGAGGTCCAGCTTCTTGAGCTTGATGTCTACATCGCCGTCATTGAGCGATTCCATGGCGTTTGCCCTTGCCGTCCGCCTGTTGACTACCTCACGCGCCCTTTCGAGAGTTTCGTTGAGATTGCCGATCCTGCTGCTCTTGGAGGTATAGCGGGCGTTGACGGCGCTGATGTTCTCCCTCATCTCGGCCATTTTAGCCTGCGATTTGAGGGACCTTATCTCGTTGAGCTTGGCATTCATCTCGGATTCGAAGACCTTGTAGTCCTCCCGGATCTTCGCCACCTCGGCGACGGCGCTTTCATGCGTTGTCTTATGCATCTCATACGTGTTCTGGTATTCTTCTTCCTGCATGAGCAGCTCGACGAGCAGTTCCTTGTCGCCCTGCTTCTGCGCGGTCTCGATCCGCGAGCGTATCAGCGCCAGGTTTTTCTCCGAGTTCTTCATTTCTATCTTAATGAGTTCCGCGTTGGTTTGTATGTCCAGTATATGCTGCTCGGCTTCTTTACGAGCCCTTTCGATCTGGTTCTTCACATCTTCGAACAGGGCTTCGGGATTCCTCTCTTCAAGGCCACCGACAAACAGTCCGAAAAACCCCCTGATCATCTTTCCAAGTCTGCTGAATAAACCCATGATTACCGCCTCCCCGCGATATGAGTATTGGCATAAGTGTGTAGCATAGTGCGAGCATTCACATGAGCAATTGTATACTTTAAAGCAATTGTATGCTTTAAATTTATTATAATTCGTTCCCTTTGTAAATGGCAAACTAAATGCTGCGGTATTTCTCGGGCAGCAGGTCGAGGTCGTCGCACTCTTCGATCGCCGCGTTGGTCATGAACTCTATCTGCCGGGTACTCGGCCTGCAGCGACTTATAGCCTCCGCAAGCGTCGCGTCGGTCAACACCGTCCCCGGGGCGTCGTCTTCATTGGCGATTTCGTATGCCTTCCTTACAATTGTCTCTATCTCAGCCCCGGTATATCCGTCCGTTGCTTCGGCAAAAGGCGCGAAGTCCTTGATGTCAGTCTCGAATCCATATTTGCGGATGATAATCTTCAGGATCATTGCCCTTTCTTCGCAATCCGGCAGCAATATGGGTATCTTCTTATCGAAACGGCCCGCCCTCTTCAGCGCCGGATCAAGCAGATCGGGCCTGTTCGTGGCGGCAATGAATATCAGTTTGCCTCTATTATTTGTATTACCGGTGAACTGCAGAAATTCCCCGAATATATTCCGGCCTACGCCGCCGTCGCCTTCTCCGCCTCTCCTGAAGGCCGTGTCTATCTCGTCGACGAAGAAGATCACTGGCTGCTGTGACTGCGCACCGAGCAGGCACTTCTTGAAGTTCTTCTCGCTCTCGCCCACGTATTGGCCGAGTATGCGCGATATATCCATCTTGACACAGTTGAAACCGCTTGATTTTGCGAGGGCATTGACAAGCAGCGTCTTGCCGGTGCCCGACGGGCCGCAGAGCAATATGCCCATCGGCACCCTGCGCAGGTCGCCTTTTTTTATGGGCTCCACGACATTCCTGAGCAGATAGTTCTTGGCCTTTTCCATTCCCCCGATATCATTGAAACCAATCTCGGGATATATGAATTCGAGCACATCGCCATACTCCTTCTGCAGCACCGAATGCTTCTTTTGCTTGATATATTCAAAGCTGACCGGAACTCCTTCGGCCTCGGCCTTCAGCCTGATGTCCTTAATGGCTTTCCTGCTCAGGCCGGAGGATAGCTTTGCGAATTCGCCCGGGCTTATTTCCATGGAAATGTCCCTGCCTTTGAGCAGGTACTCGATATATTGCTTCCTCTCAGTCTCCGAGGGAAGACCTACAAGGATGGGCTCTATCCTGTAAGATGATTTGAGCGCTTCGCGGCTTATGTCCTCCAGACTGTCGGCCAGCAGGAGAATGCAGCTGCCGGTCGAGGAGATACGATTGTTCACCGACCATTCGCATATCCAGATCAACGCCGTCCGCTCCTCGAGCGAGAGGCTGCCCGAATCCACCGACGGGATTATTTTGTCGGCATGGTCGATAAAGAGCGCCATCTTCGTGCCTTTGAGCGCAAGATCAATATACGGGAATATCTTGGAAGGCAGCGCGCGGTCCAGGTTATCGGCCTGGTTTGCGGTGATTTTGTCGAATTCCTTTTTCATTGCCGGGTCGGCGAATGTCAGGCCCCTTGAGATGTCATAGGACGCGATTATGCCGAAATTGCGCGGTTTGATAAATTCGTCATAAAGATACCTGTCGATGCTCCTCTGGTTGTCCACATAATCGCGTACATTGAAATAGAATATAAATTCGTGC
>CAZCKQ010000002.1:0-22444 GCA_964499315.1 uncultured Eubacteriales bacterium
AGGTCAGTCAGGGATATTCGGTCTGCGCCGATATCGCCGGCGCTATCAAAGAGATAAGGAGAATAGGCGCTCAGAGGGGAGATTATGCTTATGAGATAGACGGTGCTGTAGTCAAGGTCAACTCCTTCAGGCAGAGGGAGTTGTTAGGCAGCCCTGCCAAAACGCCGCGTTGGGCGGCTGCATTCAAGTACCCCGCTGAGCAGAAGGCTTCCGTAATAAGGGATATTTGGGTCAACGTCGGGCGGACGGGCGTATTAACGCCCAATGCGGTGCTCGAGCCCGTAAGGCTTGCAGGAACAGTGGTCTCCAGAGCTACGCTCCACAATATGGATTATATCAGCGAGAAGGATATAAGGATCGGCGATACCGTTATTGTACGCAAAGCAGGCGATATTATCCCGGAAGTCGTGGAAGTGGTGACCGCCAAACGTACCGGAAACGAAAAGGTATTCACCATGCCGGGTCTTTGCCCCGTGTGCGGTTCGGATGTTGAAAGGGAGGAAGGAGAGGCCGCATATAGGTGCATCGGGCTGGATTGTCCGGCGCAGCTGCTAAGGAGCATTATACATTTTGCGTCGAGAGATGCCATGAATATTGAGGGCTTAGGGCCGGCAATAGCGGAATCACTGTTGGCGAAAGGCCTGATTAACGGTGTTTCGGACCTTTATTTCTTGTACCAAAAAAGAGATGAACTGGTCAATGTGGAAAGGATGGGCAAAAAGTCTGCAGATAACCTCTTGCATTCGATAGAAAATTCTAAAAAAAATAATATCGACAGGTTGATATATGGATTCGGAATCAGGCATATTGGGCTAAAGGCAGCGCAACTGCTGGCTGAAAACTTCGCGAGCATCGATGACCTCAAAAACGCTGATGAAGGAAGGATTTCTGCCATATATGAATTCGGCGGGATCATGGCCGCAAGCGTCGTACGCTTTTTCAGGCAGGAGCAGACCATCAGGACGATAGAAAGATTAAGGCAGGCCGGAGTAAATCTTAAAAGCGGCCAAAAGAAGCAGCTCATAGACAACCGTTTCGAGGGATTGACATTTGTTTTGACCGGCACGTTGCCTACTTATTCAAGAAGCGAGGCTTCCAAGATCATAGAGAGCTACGGCGGTAAGACATCAGGCAGCGTTTCGCGGAACACCGACTATCTACTGGCCGGCGACGAAGCCGGAAGCAAGCTAGAGAAAGCGATTAAACTCGGCGTTAAAATAATCGACGAAGACGTGTTTAGAAAGATGCTTCTTTAAGTTTTTTTATTGCTAACTCCATTCTTCTGAGTGTCTCGTCCTTACCAATGATCGCGGCAATCTCGACAGCGCCGCCGGGGCTTGATTCCCTCCCGCTCAGAGCTACCCTCACAGGCCATAGCATCTGGCCGTTCTTGACCGCCATTTCCTGTATCAGCGCAAAGAGCGCATCGTGTATCAGCTGCTCATTCCATTCATTAAGGCGTGATAACCGGTCGTGAGCAGCCTTCAGGTTTTCAAGCGAATTCTGCGGCGTCGTTTTCATCTTGGCATGTACGAACAAATTAATGTCATACTCGGGCAGCGACCCAAAAAAGGCGGTGTTTTCCGGTATCGTTCCCAGCACCTCGGTCCTTACCTGCAATAATGAACTTATCCTTTTCAGGTCCAAACCGGCTTGATTGTTAAGATGCTGATAGTAAGGCAACGCGAGCCGGTGGAAATCATCGGGGCTCATCCGCCTGATGTATTCGCCGTTCATCCAGTTGAGCTTGTTCATATCGAAGACTGCGGGGGCCTTGTTTATACCGCCGATATCGAAGACTTGCTCCAATTCCTTCAGGCTGAAAATCTCCTGCGTTGTACCGGGGCTCCAGCCCAGCAGCACTACGAAGTTGATTATCGTTTCGACCAGGTAACCCATGTCCACCAGGTCCTCGAATGTCGGATCGCCCTCCCTTTTGCTGAGTTTTCTGCCGTCAGGCTTGATTATGAGCGGGACATGTACATAAACAGGAACATCCCATCCGAATGCCTTATAAAGCAGGTTATATTTGGGCGCTGATGAGAGGTACTCGTTACCCCTTACAACATGCGTTATTCTCATAAGATGGTCGTCAACCACGTTTGCAAAGTTGTATGTAGGCAGGCCATCAGATTTCAAAAGTATCTGGTCGTCCAGCGTGCTGTTCTCAACAGTGATCGTTCCATATACGCTGTCCTCGAAACTTGTGGTCCCGCTGTCCGGCATTTTTTGCCGGATGACATATGGCTCGCCTGCCGACAGCTTCGAATCTATTTCGTTTTTGGCCAGACTGAGACAATGCCGGTCATACTTCGATTCCACGCCTGCTTTATCATACTTTTCTCTGAGACCGGCGAGGCGCTCCCTGCTACAGAAGCAATAATATGCCTCCCCGAGATTGACCAACTTTTGGGCATATTCTTTATATAAATGCTTTCTGTGGCTTTGGATATACGGACCATAGCCTCCGTCCTTATCCGGGCCTTCATCATATTCAATGCCGGCGAGCTTCAGAGTCCTGTATATTGCGTCCTCCGCGCCTTCGACATTCCTTTCCCGGTCGGTATCTTCAATACGCAGTATAAACGTGCCGTTGCTGCGTTTTGCTATCAGATATTCATATAATGCCGTGCGCAGGTTGCCTATGTGCATGTAACCTGTGGGGCTTGGGGCGTATCTGGTCCTCACGTCGCTCTTCATAGAATCCATGCTCTCCGTTTGTGTGATATACTTCATTTCATGTTTTATGTCCCGATAATATTATATGGAACATTCTAACCGATATCAATTGAATTATAGTCCTTATCTTGGTAGAAACTATGTGTATAAAAATTTATGCGGAATAAAGGTTGCATAATCGCACTTACTATAATGATTGTCGTTGTTGCTGCAATAGCCGTCCTGCTCATTGCCGGCGGCGGCATCATCGGCTTCAATTTTGATTTTACGACTGCCAGAATAATGGATCTGAATACTTCAACAGGTATCAATGAGCAAACAAGCGAACCTGTCGATATTACCGATACGTTTGCGCCTGATTCTCCGGTAATCTACGTTACTGGAACCATCAGAAACGCTCCTCAGGGCACCGGTATTCAGGCGATATGGGTCCACGTCGATTCCAATTCCAGCGTGGATGGTCCGGTATTGCAGATAGAAGGCAGCAGGTGGTTCAGTTTTGTATTGACCAGAGGTGATCGGGATTTTCCCATCGGCAATTACCAGGCGAAGATTTTGCTTAACGGGAGACAGGTTAGGGCTGTAAAATTCAAGGTGGTCGCTCAGTAATTATTAATCCATACATATAACATTTTGCGTATAGATGCCACAGCCTTGGAAAAGCAGAGGTTGTGGCTCTTTATTTTAGTGCCCTGCTATGGTAAACTATTCACAAATATGGAATTGGAGCTGAAAATGACGCAAAATCATGCAAATTTCATTCAAGAGATTATAAATTCGGACAATATTACAGGAAGATATGGTAAAAAAGTCCATACCCGTTTTCCTCCCGAACCTAACGGCTATCTCCATATAGGCCATGCAAAAGCCATATGCCTTAATTTCGGGATAGCGTCAAGGAATAACGGCCTGTGCAACCTGCGATTTGACGATACCAATCCCGGCAAGGAGGATGTGGAGTATGTCGAATCAATAAAAGAGGATGTAAGGTGGCTGGGATTCGATTGGGGCGAACGGTGTTTTTATGCATCGGATTATTTTGATAGGTTGTACGAATATGCCATAGGGTTGATCAAGGCCGGAAAAGCTTATGTCTGCGACCTCAGCGCCGAAGAGATAAGAGAATACAGGGGTACCTTGACTCAGCCCGGACGCGAAAGTCCTTACAGAAAACGCAGCGTTGAAGAGAATCTTGACTTGTTCAGGAGGATGAAGGAAGGGGAATTCGAGGACGGTTCGCGTGTTCTGAGGGCAAAAATCGATATGTCCTCGCCCAATCTGAATATGAGGGATCCCGTCATATACCGCATATCAAGGACTGCACATCACAGGACGGGCGACAAATGGCGCATTTATCCCATGTATGATTATGCCCATCCCTTATCTGATCATTTCGAAGGGATTACACATTCGATCTGCACACTTGAATTTGAAGACCACCGTCCTTTATACGAGTGGTTTCTAAATGCCGGTGGTATAAGCTCTCCTCCGCGGCAAATCGAATTTGCGCGCCTCAATATGACATATACGGTAATGAGCAAGCGTAAACTCATCGAATTGGTGAAAGGAGGCTGCGTTTCGGGATGGGATGATCCCCGGATGCCAACCATTTCAGGTCTAAGAAGAAGAGGCTATACGCCTTCGTCAATAAGGAACTTCGCAGATATGATCGGCGTATCGAAGAGCAACAGCACCGTCGATATAGCGCTTCTTGAACACTGCATACGCGAGGATCTCAACCTGCATGCCAATCGTGTCATGGTCGTTTTAAGACCGCTGAAGGTGACCATTGTGAACTATCCCGAAGATAAGGTGGAGGAGTTCGATGCGGAGAACAACCCGGAGGATCCAACTGCCGGATCGAGGAAAATTCCTTTTTCCAGGGTGATATATATCGAGCGGGAGGATTTCTGCGAAGACCCTCCCAAGGGCTTTCACAGGCTGGCTCCCGGCAGGGAAATACGATTGAAGTATGCGTATTACATCACCTGTCAGGGTGTTGTCAGGGATGAGCATACGGGCGAGATCCGCGAGGTCATTTGCACATATGATCCGCTTTCGCGCGGGGGTGCTACGGCTGACGGAAGAAAGGTCAGGGGCACTTCGCACTGGGTGTCGGCCGAACACGCCGTCGATGTCGACGTAAGGCTGTATGATAATCTGTTTACCGTGCCGGACCTTGCAGCGACGCCTGAAGGGACCGATTTCAAGGACTATATCAATCCCGGATCGCTTCAGAGGCTGAACGGCTGCAAGGCGGAACCCAATCTTGCCGGCGCTGTGCCCGGAAGCAGGTTCCAATTCCTGCGAATGGGCTATTTCTATGCGGATCATATCGATTCATCAGAAAATAAACTGGTTTTCAACAGGATAGTGCCGTTGAAGGATACATGGGCTAAACTGGCGCAAAAAGGACAGTAATTATAAAGATCGGAGACTAATAATGGACAAAAGCTGTATGGAGTATGAAAGTTTTATTAATAAGACGCTGGACAGCATTGCCGGGCTGGACGCAACGGCAATGGAGTCGGCGCAAAAAAGGCTTGACGGACTCACCAAACCTGTAGGAAGCCTCGGGATGCTCGAGGAGATTGTAAAAAGGCTGGCCGGTATAACGGGAAATATGTTTCCGGATGTCCAAAGGAAGATGGTCGTAATTATGTGCGCTGATAACGGGGTAGTGGATGAGGGCGTAAGCCAGGCGCCCAAAATAGTCACTTCCCTGATGACTCACGGTTTTATGAAAGGAATAGCGGGGATCAATGCGCTTTCAAGGCATTCTGGTTCGGAAATTCTTGTAGTGGATATCGGTGTTGACGATGAAATCAGGAACAAGGGCATCCTTGACAGGAAGATAATGAGAGGTACGCGGAATATGGTTAAAGGCCCGGCGATGACGCGCGCCGAGGCTTTGAGGGCCATATGCGCCGGCATTGAAATCATGGCCGATCTCAAACATAAGGGGTATCAGCTTGTGGCAACCGGCGAGATGGGGATCGGGAATACTACTACAAGCAGCGCCATCGCCGCCGTACTCACCGGCAAACCGGTGGAATCTCTTGTCGGGAAGGGAGTCGGTTCAACTCCGGGCGGGCTGCAGAATAAGATAGCGACAATACAAAAGGCTATAAAACTTAATCAGCCCGATCCGGGCGATCCGGTGGATACCCTTGCAAAAGTTGGCGGCCTGGATCTGGCGGGACTTGCAGGGTGCTTCATCGGCGCTGCGGCATACAGGCTTCCGATCGTCATCGACGGGTTCATTTCTTCCGCCGCGGCTCTTGCCGCCATAAAGATGGATTCGAAAGTGCGTGAATTCACCTTCGCTTCGCACTGCTCGGCAGAGCCCGGCAGCAGCCTGATTATGGATGCAATATCCCTCAAACCTGCGCTGAACCTTGGAATGAGGCTGGGCGAGGGTACCGGGGCCGCTCTCATGTTTCATATAATAGACGCAGCCGTAGCTGCATATAAGCAAATGGGCACATTCAGTGATGCTGAAATCAATGATTATGTGCCCACCGAATAAGCGTATGGATAGTATGCAATATAAAGTCAGACTTCATTTCAATGGCAGCGAGAATGTTGTTGAAAAGAAAGCTAAAAAAGGTACGCGGCTTTATGAGTTCCTGATTGACTGCGGTTTTGCCTACGTATCTTCTTGCGGCGGGAACGGCAAATGCGGAAAATGCCGGGTCAATGTGCAGGGGGATCAAAGTCCGGTTTGCGCGGAAGAGGCTCAACTTATGGGCGATACGGCCACTGAAGGTGATAGGCTTGCCTGCTATTTCACGATCAACTCGGATATTGACGTGTATATGGATAAAAAGGCCGGAGAAGCTAAGATAATGACCGGAGGAAGACTCCGCGAAATCAGGTTCGGGCCGGTAATGCTCAAAAGGCATTATAAGCTGAACCAGCCGGATATAAATGATCAGACGTCCGATATCGACCGTGTGACGTCGGGCGCCGGCCTGACTGGACCGGATTCCGCCCAGGCCTGTGTGGGGATGGATTTGCTTAAAACGCTTCCGTCCGTATTAAGAAAGAATTGTTTTGAGGTCACCGCAGTATACATAGAAGATGAACTTGTGGGAATTGAGCCGGGCGATACATCAGACAGGATGTACGGTCTCGCAGTTGACATAGGGACGACTACCGTGGCTGCCTACCTTTATGATATGACAAACGGCAAAAGGATCGGCGTGGATTCGATGTTGAACACGCAGAACAAATTCGGAGCAGATGTGTTGTCCCGCATCGATCATACCATCAACACCCCGGCGGGCACTACCCGGATGCAATCGGAAATCGCAGGCTGCGTCAATGGTATGATCAACAGTTTGGCCCGGAGGCACAAGATCCGGAGAAAAGACATCTACCAGATTGTATTCGTAGGTAACACAACAATGATGCATTTTTTGATGGGGCTTCCATCAAGGAGTATAGCCGTTTCGCCATTCATACCAGTCACAACAAGACCTCATCGGTTCAGGGCGTCGGAGTGCGGCGTGAGGATCAACCCGGCCGGATATGCATTCGTTTTTCCATGCGTATCGGCTTACATAGGAGCCGATACGATTGCCGCCGTGCTTTCAAGCGGGATTTACGAAGGCGACGGGCTTACGCTGCTTATTGACATAGGTACCAACGGAGAGATCGTCCTGGGGAACAGGGAAGGGATGCTGGCTTGTTCTACGGCGGCCGGTCCCGCTTTTGAAGGAGCGAATATCCGCAACGGAACCGGAGGTATTTCGGGCGCGATCGACAGCGTCCGGTTCAATGAACACCTTGAATTCACCACTATAGACAATAAAAAGGCTATCGGAATATGCGGTTCGGGGATCGTCGATATTATTGCGGGCATGCTCGGCAAAGGGATAATCGATGAGACCGGCAGGGTCTGCGATGCCGGTGAAGTAACCGGGAAAAGCCCCGGTTATGCTTCACGGATAATCGCCAAAGACGGCGGCAATGCTTTTTTGATCGTGGCAGCGCCTGAATCTGCATCCGGCGGCGATATCATTATCACGCAAAAGGATGTCAGGGAGATTCAAAACGCCAAAGCGGCCATTTACGCAGGAATCAGGACTCTGATCAGACACATGGGCGTTTGTTTGGATGATATACAAAAGGTGTTGCTTGCCGGAGGATTCGGAAGCTATTTGAATATCGACAGAGCGCTGATCATCGGACTGCTACCGAAAGAGCTCCGGGGCCGGATAGAATCAATAGGCAATGCGGCGGGAGTAGGGGCTGTGGAAGGCCTGTTGTCCAAAGAAATGATGAAAGAAGCCGAATCGCTCAGAAAGAAGATCAGATATATCGAACTGTCGGCTCTCCCTGATTTTGTGAATGATTACGTGGAGGGGATGCTGTTTTGATGAAGACAGTATGCAGCTACTGCGGCGGGGAATTATACAAATACGCCAAACGATGCCCTTTCTGCCTCAGCATTCAGAAGCGAAAAGGCGATTTGAGAAGCAGCATCATAGGGATGCGTAATGCAATGTCCCCGGGGGAAGTCTTTCAAAAGGGCGGTATGATTATCGACAGGCTGCTCGGTGTGGAGCAATTTGCGAAATGCAGAGTCGTCCTGTGTTATGTCGATGCGAGGAACGAGGTTCCTACAAGGGGATTGCTGCGTTGTCTCATCGACGAAGGCAGGAGCGTCTGCGTACCGGCCATAGTGAAGGACCATCCGGAAGACAGACGGATGAATGCCTGTGAGATCAAGGATATCGACAAGGACCTCAAAATCGGCTCGTTCGGCATATACGAACCTGCAGGCTGCACATGCGCCGGCGATTGCCCCGCACGGGTATATCTTCCGGGGGAGTTGGACGCGGTGATAGTGCCGGGTGTGGCATTTGACAGGAAAAAGCGGCGTATCGGTTTTGGAGCGGGATATTTTGACAGATATCTATCGAATGTAAGACCTGACTGTATGAAAATAGGATTGGCATATAAATTCCAGGTTCTTGAAGCCATACCTTCAGAGGGACATGATATTGCGCTGGATATGATAATTACCGAAGATGAGGCAATTATCTGACGGAGGTCTTATGGAAAAAAGGGTTGCAATGGCTGGGGCAAATATAGTATTGCTGGGTTTTTCCGTTATGTTTTTCTGTTTCCAGCTTTTGCTTGTGGTCCTTGCGCTGATTTACGGTTTTGATTTTATCAAGGATAATTTCTACGTCATAACGCTGACCGGCGAATTGGTGTTCATCCTTCTGCCGGTAATCGTATATGCCTGCTATAAAAAGCTGGATATCAAGTATGTATTCAGATTGAATAATCCCGGTTTTATACCGATATTGCTGATATTTCTTATTGCGGTGCCCGCGTATTTCGTAGCGTTGTTCCTGAATAATGCCGCGGCATATTTTATCCAGCTTGTAAATGAACTCCCCGCCCAATCGGTGCCGGTTCCTCAAAATCCGGGAGAATTATTGGTCGGGTTGCTTGTGATAGCCCTTGCGCCTGCATTTTGTGAAGAGATCATGCATCGCGGGCTCGTTTTGAGGGCATATGAAACAAGAGGCACGATGAAAGCCGTGTTTTTTTCCGGTATACTGTTTGGGATATTCCATTTTGATTTAACAAATCTTTTGGGGCCCATATTTCTTGGAATCCTCATCGGGTATTATGTCATAAGAACCAATTCGCTCATAGCGGGAATAACGGCCCATTTTCTTAATAATTCCATCGCTGAGGCGCTGCAGTACATCGGGAGGGATTCAAATAATTACAGTAATGCGATCAGCCTGGAAGAACTGAGTTATCTTGCCTTGTACGGGGCCATAGGTCTCGTTTTGACAATAGTGTTCACAGCGCTTCTGAAGAAAGCGACATCAAAGAATGCAGGGCTGATTAAAGCCCCGATAAGTAATACCGCAAAAGATATCGTATCAATATTTTCACATTGGCCGTTAATTTTAGTAATCATCTTTTATATTCTGATGACATGTCTGTTGCTTTTAGTGTAAAATATGATGATATGGATACAAAAAAAATCCTGTTTGTGTATAATCCGGCATGGGTCGGTATGAATATACCGGGGAACCTTGATGCGATAATAAGGAAGTTCGGGAAATCCGGGTATATGACCGTTCCTTTTCGTACCGATGGAAACTATCCCCCTGTTCTGAAGGACGTTATGACGGCGGATGATTATCACTGTGTCGTTGTGTCTGGGGGCGACGGGACCGTCAACGCCATTGCCAATCTTATGCTCGCAAACGGTCTTGACCTGCCTATGGGGATCATACCGTCAGGTACTTGCAACGACCTTTCCAGAAGCCTCGGGATGCCTTCGCAGCTTGATGAATGCCTCGATATTATCATTAAAGGGAATGTTACGGCTATAGACGCGGGACTTATCAATGACGGCGCCTATTTTGTAAATACTTGCGCCGGCGGGATATTCATGGATGTGACGTACAATACGAGCCGGAAGCTGAAGAAAAGAATCGGGCCTCTCGCATATTATCTGCACGCGCTTGGTGAGATGCCTGCGGTAAGGCCTTTCAACATAAAAATGGATATGGATTCGGGAACATTTGAAGGTGACATATTCCTTTTCATCATCACGAATGGCAGGCATGCCGGAGGTTTTTCCAATGTCAACAAATATGCCGACCTAACCGACGGCCTGATGGATATTGTGGTAATCAGGAAGTGCAAGACGGTTGATATTGCCGGGTTGTTTTTCAAAGCATTACAGAACAAATTATTGGATGACAGGAATGTAATATATTTCAAATCCAGATACTGCAGAATCGAGTCTGCCAAAAACATAGACCTTTCCATCGACGGGGAAAAAGGCCCCGGATTGCCGATAACGGTCGAATTCAAAAATAAGGTCCTCAAAGTCATAATAAGCAAATAAGTTCATATATTTATATTAGTTATTGTGCAAGCTTTGCCTGCCTGTTTTGTAACCGGGTTTACGGCGAGGGGGTTATACTGTTGAACAGCTATGATATATACCGGCAGATTGCCGAAAGGACGCAGGGAAATATTTATATAGGTGTTGTCGGTCCGGCCAGGACCGGAACATCAACTTTCATCAAGAAATTCACGGAGCTGCTCGTTCCCCCGAATATGGAAACCGAGTATGTACGGGACAGGACGCGTGATGAACTTCCGCAGAGTTCGGCAGGCAGGACTATAATGACCGTCGAACCCAAGTTCATCCCGGAGGAAGCCGTGGAAGTGACTGTGGGCGATAACGTGAGGTTTAAAGTAAGGCTGGTGGATTGCGTCGGCTATATGGTCAGGGGCGCTATCGGTCATTATGAGAACGATATGCCCCGGATGGTGACAACCCCATGGTTCGAGCACCAGGTACCCTTCAGCGAAGCGGCGGAGTACGGGACCCGCAAGGTTATCACCGACCATTCAACGGTGGGTCTGCTTGTGACGACCGACGGTACTATAACCGACCTGGACCGGGAGGAGTATGTCGATTCCGAGAGGAAAGTGGCAAATGAGCTAAAATCTCTGAATAAACCCTTCATAGTCCTGCTCAATTCCGCGAGGCCTTATGAACCGGAAGCGATGAGATTGCGGGATGAGTTGGAAGACAACTACTCTGTTCCGGTAATTCTGACAGATTTCGCACAGATGCGCATTGATGACCTGAATGACATAATGGAGAAGGTATTGCTTGAATTTCCTGTGCGTGAGATAGGAGTGGGCCTGCCCGCATGGGTGGATGCGCTGGATGAGGATCACTGGCTCATGAAGGACCTGGTTGGCGCGGTCAGGGAGACGTGCGGCAAGGTCAAAAATATGCGTCAGGCAAGAGATGCCGCCGGTCAATTCGGTAAATATGACTTTATTGCGAATGCTTCAGCGGAGAATATCGATCCGGGTGAAGGTTCCGTATTTGTCGATCTGAGCATGGCTGACGGATTGTTCTACAGGGTCTTGAGCGAAGAAGCGGGTGTGAATATCGACGGCGATCATATGCTTATTAGCATGATAAAAGATCTCTCAAGGATAAAGAAGGAATACGACAGGATGGAAACAGCGTTGAACGACGTCAGGACAAAAGGGTATGGGATGGTCATGCCGGTCATGGATGAGCTATCGTTGGAAGAACCCGAGATAATAAAGCATGGCAACAGGTTTGGCGTACGCCTGCGCGCCAGCGCTCCTTCGATACATATGATAATGACGAATATCGAGTCGGAGTTGGCGCCCCTTGTCGGGACCGAAAAGCAATCGGAGGAACTGGTCACCTATCTGTTGAGGGAGTTTGAAAACGAGCCGGCAAAGATATGGGAATCGAATATATTCGGCAAATCTTTGCATGAACTGGTCAGCGAAGACCTGCATAACAAACTGACAAAAATGCCTGAGGATGCGCAGCTCAAACTTCAGGAAACGCTTCAGAGGATTATAAACGAGGGCAGCGGCGGATTGATCTGCATAATATTATAGACTTGAGCCTCACTTTCAAAGGCGGTCTCAAACGGCCGCCATTTCTATTTAAGAATATGGACTGCAGGGCAAGCCTCTGCAGTCCATATTTGTGCGCGCCAATGCAAATTGACTTTTTTAAAGCTCAGGTTTAAAATTCTGATATGGGATATGGAGGATTCAAATATGCGTGAAGGTTGCAATTCAGTATTTACATTCGCGCCTTCGCTGGACCGGTATTTTATGCCAGCTTCCATTGAAAAAAGGAATTTCATCGATGCTGTAAATAAAACCGGCGGCGGGGCGAGAGTGGCCATATCACTGGAGCGCAGCAACGGTCTGAAGTCAAGATTCTGCACACCGGATCTTTCAATTGATCCGGAGTCCTATACCGGAGGATTTATCAACTGCTGATGATGCAAAGTGCAGGTTCATCGTATTCGACTGGGATCCCACAGCTTGTCACCGGTACGGCCGATCTTGTTGTTACTCTGCCTAAATTCAATGCCAATTTGAAGGCGGCCGGTTTGGATAAATATATGGTGGAATTTCAAAAACAGATTGACGAATGGAAAGCAGCAAAGCAGTAAATGCTACATTTCTGATGAACTGGAAATAATAAGACAGCTGATTAATACCGGAAGAGATCTGAGGACAATGGAATGAACAACAATTGGGATTCGATGAACAAATATAAATTCTGGATAGAGGACGACTATTTCGATGAAGTGACAAAAAAAGAGCTTCTAGCTTTAAAGGACGATTTTGCCGAGATAGAAGACCGCTTCTTCCGTGAGCTTGAATTCGGCACCGGTGGCATGCGGGGCATATTGGGCGCAGGTACCAACCGTATGAACATCTACACTGTCAGAAAGGTCACTCAGGGCCTGTCGGAATATCTGCTGGCAAAGTTCGGAAAGGAGGCGCGGGAAAGAGGCGTCGTCATTGCATATGACTGTCGCCGGAAGTCGTATGAATTTGCTGTTGAAGCTGCAAGTGTCCTTACGGGCAATGGTATAAAAACGTACCTGTTTGATGAATTAAGGCCTACTCCGGAGTTGTCCTTTGCAGTCAGGCATCTGCGTGCCGCGGGGGGGGTTGTTGTCACCGCAAGCCACAACCCCAAGGAATACAACGGGTACAAAGTTTATGGCAACGACGGCGCGCAATTGTCGGTGGATGATTCTAAGGAGCTTGAAGGTTTCATATATGCCATAGATGATTTTTCGCGAATTAATCTGGCGCCGGAAGCTCATTCCAGGGCAGCGGGCCTGCTTGTCAGCATCGGCAGGGATATTGACGATGAATATATCGCCTCGCTCAAATCACTTACGGTTTATCCTGAAGTTAAAGAAGCGGACGGGGATGCGATGTCAATAAAAATCGTATACACTCCGCTGCACGGAGCAGGGAGCAAACCGGTCATGAGGCTGCTCCATGAAGCTGGTTTTTCAAACATCTCCATAGTTAAGGAGCAGCAATCGCCTGATCCTGAATTCTCGACCCTGGTTTCGCCAAATCCTGAAGATCCGGCTTCTTTCAAGCTTGCAACCGGGCTGGCAAAGGCTGATCAAGCAGAATTGATCCTTGCTACCGACCCTGACAGCGATAGACTTGGCGTAATGATAAAAACCCCCGAAAACGAGTACATGCTGCTCTCGGGGAATCAGACAGGATGCCTTTTGGCCGATTATATACTGGCCGGCAGAAGAGCGCACGGCAGTCTGCCGTCCGATTCTTTCATAATCAAGACGGTTGTAACTACCGAACTTGCGCGGATAATAGGCCAGAGTTACGGTGTCGGGGTCGTCGAGGTACTTACGGGATTCAAATTTATCGGTGAAAAAATAAAGCAGCTTGATGAATTCGGCAGCAAAAAATTCATCTTCGGATTTGAAGAAAGCATCGGCTTTCTCACCGGCACTCATGTAAGGGATAAAGACGGAGTTTCCACTGCCCTGATGGTTTGTGAAATGGCCGCGTGGTACCGCATGAAGGGAATTACGCTGTATGAAGCATTAGAACGGCTATGCGCCAGGTATGGTTATTCATACAACAATACAATAAACAAATACCTGCCCAATGACAAGAATGGCATAGCAATAATCGAAGACTCCATGAAAAAGCTCAGGGATGACTGGCCGTACTATTTTAAGGATCTGAACGTCAGAGCCGTACGCGATTACGCATCCGGTACAAAGCTGGATTTGGCCGCAGGTAATAGCACCGCTCTGGGATTGCCTCGGTCCAACGTACTGTACTTTGAGCTTGAGAATAACGGTTGGGTGTGTTTTCGTCCTTCCGGGACCGAACCCAAAATCAAGGTTTATTATGAAAAAATCTGTAAATCCGGGCAAGATGCTTATAAAAGTTTCAAATGCCTTGATGCTGCCGTTAAATCCATCATAGACAAACTGTTTTAACGTCTGGCCGTGTGATATAATAATTGGGTCATGTCCGAAAACAATTTTGTACATTTGCATGTGCATACCGAATACAGCCTTCTTGACGGCGCTAACCGCATTACAGACCTGATCGCGCGGACGCGCGAATTCGGTATGAAAAGTGTTGCCATAACAGACCACGGCGTCATGTACGGCGTGGTCGATTTCTACAAGGAAGCCGTCAGGAATGGCATAAAGCCTATTATTGGATGCGAGGTTTATACCGCCAGGAGGTCCAGATTTGATAAGCAGGCCGGTGTGGATTCCGAACAGGGACATCTTGTCCTGCTTGCCAAAGACAATAAAGGCTATAAAAATCTTATGAAACTGGTGACCCTTGGTTTTACAGAAGGTTTTTATTATAAGCCGAGGGTGGACACGGAAATTCTGAGCCAATATTCCAACGGGTTAATTGCCCTGAGCGCATGCCTTGCCGGCGATATCCCTACAGCACTGCTTGAAGGCGACTATGATAAAGCAAGGAACGCAGCCGTAAGATACAGGGATATTTTCGGAGCCGGGAATTTCTATCTGGAGCTGCAGATGAACGGCATTCCGGAGCAGAATCTGGCAAATCAGGGTTTGATCAGGCTTTCAAATGAACTGGATATACCGCTCATTGCCACCAATGACGCGCATTATCTGACGCGCGAGGACGCCGGCGCGCATGATGTGCTGCTTTGTATCCAGACCGGCAAGAAGCGGAACGATGAAGACAGGATGAGGTTTAGCACAAATGAGGTCTACTTCAAGTCCGGCGACGAAATGTGGAAATCGTTTGAGAAATTTCCACAGGCCTTGGAAAATACGCTGCTTGTCTCTGAACAATGCAATGTGGATATTCAATTCGAAAAGGTAAGGTTGCCTGAATTCAAAGTACCTGATGGATACGATTCATTTGATTATCTTAAAAGCTTATGCATGGAGGGTTTGAAAAGACACTGCGGTCCTGATATACCGGCCGAAAACAAATCCAGGCTCGAGTACGAGCTGTCTGTGATCAAGCAGATGGGATATGTGGATTATTATCTTATCGTATGGGACTTTATCCGGTACGCAAGGGAAAAAGGCATAATGGTAGGCCCCGGCAGGGGATCGGGCGCCGGCAGCTATGTTGCATACAGCCTCGGAATCACTAATATTGATTCCATCAAGTATAATCTTTTATTCGAAAGGTTCCTGAATCCTGAACGCATAAGCATGCCCGATTTCGATATCGATTTTTGCTATGAACGCCGTCAGGAAGTAATTGATTATGTGGTGAACAAATACGGCAAGGATAATGTCGCTCAGATCATCACATTCGGTTCGATGGCCGCGAGAGCTGCCATCCGCGATGTCGGGAGGGCTCTTGACATACCGTACGGGGAGGTCGACCAGGTTGCAAAGATGGTGCCTTATCAGATAGGGATGAGTATTGATAAGGCTATTGAAATTAACCCTGAACTGAAATCAAGGTATGAAAATGACAATATCATTAAAGAAATGATAGATACGGCAAAGATACTCGAAGGCATGCCCCGTCATGCATCGATGCATGCGGCCGGAGTCGTCATTTCAAAAGATCAGGTGGTAGAGCACGTCCCGTTGCAGATAAGTGAAAATGCCATTGTCACGCAATTCCCCATGACTACATTGGAGGAACTCGGACTACTAAAGATCGACTTTCTGGGGTTGAGGACGCTGACCGTCATACGGGATGCTTTGGATCTGATAAAGCACAACCATGGAATCAATGTTGATTTTGACTCTATGGAAATGGATGATCCGGAAGTTTTCAAGCTGATTGCGGAAGGAAGGACTTCCGGTGTATTCCAGCTTGAGAGCCCCGGTATGACACAATTCATGAAGGAATTAAAACCATCGTCTTTCGAAGATATTATTGCCGGGATATCCCTTTATAGGCCCGGGCCGATGGACCAGATACCCAGATATCTGAAAAATAAAGGCAATCCCGCGAGTATCCGTTATGCCCATCCGCTTCTTGAGAATATCCTTAACGTTACGTACGGCTGTATGGTCTATCAGGAGCAAGTCATGCAGATAGTCCGCGAGCTTGCGGGCTATTCGATGGGAAGGGCCGACCTTGTGCGCAGGGCCATGTCCAAGAAAAAGGCCGAAGTTATGCAGCAGGAGAGGAAGAACTTCATCCACGGCATCGTCGATGAAAACGGTGCTGTAATCGTAAAAGGGGCTGTAAGGAACGGCGTAAGCGAAGCGACATCAAACCTCATCTTTGACGAGATGCTCGATTTCGCAAGCTATGCTTTCAACAAATCGCATGCGGCCGCCTACGCGGTTGTAGCGTATCAGACTGCATGGCTTAAACAATATTACCCTCTTGAATTTATGGCCGCCACGCTTAACAGCTTTCTCGGAAGCGGCGATAAAGTGGCGCAATACGTGCATGAATGCAAGTCTATGGGGATCGTGATACTTCCGCCCGATATCAATGAAAGCCAGGTCAGGTTTTCAGTCTCAAACGGCAGGATAAGGTTCGGATTGGCAGCAATTAAGAATGTGGGTCTGAATGCCGTTAAGGAGATTATCGAAGAGCGCAGCGCAAATGGTATCTTTAGAAGCTTCAGGGACTTCTGCCAGCGAATGGACGGCAGGGAATTGAATAAAAGATGCCTTGACAGCCTTATAAAATCAGGATCCATGGATTGCTTCGGGGTATACAGATCCAGACTCATTGCCTCATATGAAAAAATCCTTGAAGGTATCCAGCAGAACAGAAAGAATAATCTTGACGGACAATTATCTCTTTTCGGCCACGACGGATATATTGAAGAAAAATACCCTGAATTGAAGGAGTATCCGCCCAAGATGCTTCTGGCCATGGAGAAGGAAATGCTTGGCCTGTATATTTCGGGTCATCCGCTCAGTGAATATGAGAACGAGATAAGGACCAATGTCACTTTGTTCAGCGCGGATCTCAAGTCAGGTATTCAAAGCGCCGAGGATCAATTAGAAAACAACGGACAGCCGTTGCCGTCCGACGGCGCTTATGTTGTTGTCGGAGGCATCATATCAGGCAAAAAGGTCAAGACTACAAAGAATAATAACCTTATGGCCTTTGTAACGCTTGAGGATCTTTATGGATCCATGGAAATCATTGTCTTTCCGGCCGTATTCAACAAATACGCCGATATGCTCAATGATGAGAATATTGTTCTGATAAAGGGCAAGATAAGCGTTACAAAAGAAGAGGAGGAGCCAAAGATAATATGCGAGGAGGTATTGCCCCTTAAAAAGGCCACCATAACCAAATTGTACCTGAAAACCGACGACGGCGATCCTCGTAAATACAGGTCTTTGCTGTCGATGCTCAGGTTTTTTCATGGCAGCACTCCTGTTTGCCTGTATGATGAAAAGCAAAATACATTAAAAACGTTGGAGAAGGAATACTGGGTATACCTGAACGATGTCCTTCTTGCGGAACTAATAGAGCGTCTCGGTGAAGGCAGCGTCAAGACCGCCGAAGCCTGACGATTGCTTTTTGTTAAAAAATATTATATAGTTGTTGAGGTGATCTTAATTGGATTCAAGTGAGCAGAATAAGGTTATATGTGATTTTGTCGTAATCAGGGCGGAAGAAAACGGCGTAAATGTCATCGGGCTTACCAGAGGGAAAGATACCAGGTTCCATCACACCGAAAAACTTGACAGGGGGGAGCTCCTGTTAGCGCAGTTCACTGAAAATACTTCCGCGATTAAAATAAGGGGCAGGACTACGGTCTATTGCCGCCATGGGATAATACAATCGGGTGAATAAGGGTTAAGAAGGAGATGTAATCTTAATGTGGACTGTGGTTTACATGGCCCAGAGCAAGCAAATCGCTGAAAATCTCCAGGATCTGCTTACGAAGGATGGCATCCTTGTTAAGATAAGACCGGTAAATAAAAACGAAGAAAACCACGATAATTATTTTGAAGTTCTCGTGCCTGAGGCTGAAGTCGAAGAAGCGCATGTTGTTATTATAGAGAAGGGGTTCTAGAAATGAAGTGTGGTGATTCGCTTGAATGTGCCGAATGTATTAACGGTAGTCAGATTCCTCATGATACCGGCGTTTGCCTGGTTCGCTTATCAAAACAGCTATATTATTGCAACTGCGTTATTTGCCGCGGCATGGCTCACCGACGTCCTTGACGGATACATAGCAAGGAAGTACGGCCTTGTCACATCCTTCGGCAAGATCGCCGATCCGATGGCCGATAAGTTCATGCAGGTCACTGCGCTTGTTTTTCTTACCTTACAGGGTAAAATATACCTTTTCATTATTATAGTAGTTGTTATTAAGGAAATTCTAATGACAATAGGCGGGTTTCTTTTATATAAATACAAGAATCACGTCGTTCAATCCTCATGGTTCGGCAAAATATCGGCCGGATCCTTTTATGTCGCCATTATACTTGCCATGCTGGATATTCCTTACAGCAACATCCTGATGGTCGCTGCGCTTGTCGTGATGATCGCCGCATTCGTATTATACATAAAGAAGTATTTCGATATCAGGAAAAGCTAAGATGTTCGGTTATATTACGCCTGAAAAACCTGAATTGAAGGTTAGGGAATACGACCTGTTCCGAGCTGTCTATTGCGGAATTTGTAAATCCATCGGAAAATCGTACGGTTTGATACCGAAAGCGACGATTACTTATGACGCCGCATTTCTCGCTCTTCTGCTTGCAGGCGTAACGGGCAGCGGGTTCCATACCGCAAACGGCAGATGCATGATGCATCCTCTGAAAAAAAGGTGCTTTGCCGTCAATAATGAAATATCCGGCTATGTTTCTGAAATGAACATCATCATGGCGTACCACAATCTTGTTGATAAGTGGAAAGACGATAAGAATCTGCCGGCTCTCGGATTGAAAATGATGCTGGGGCATACGTACAAAAGACTCAAAAAAAAATATCCGGTCAAATGCCGGATTTTTCAAGCTCAGATAGATGCCCTCCAAAAGCTCGAAAATGAAAAATGTTGTTCCATGGATAAGGCTGCCGAACCTACCGGCAGGATTTTTGAAGAACTGGTGGATCCCGGCAGCCCCGGGATGGCATGCGGCAATAGGGAAGCATTAAGATGGCTCGGGTATAATACGGGCAAATGGATATATCTGATCGATGCATATGACGATCTGGAAGAAGATATCAGGAAAAGCAAATATAACCCTTTAGCACTGCAATTCGGCTTCAAAGGCGGCGATCCGGAAGGGTTCAGGCTTTCAATCAGGGAGAGGGTCGAGTTCAACCTCACGCATACCTTGAGCCAGATTACCAAGGCATACGATATTCTGGACATAAGATGCAATTCGGGTATAATAGAGAATATAATATATTTGGGTATGCTTAGAAAAACAGAGAATATTTTGGGTGCAGGGAGTTGTAAAAAAAGTTGAGAAATCCTTACGAAGTCCTTGGCGTTAAAGAAGGGGCAAGCGAAGCGGAGATAAAGAGGGCTTACCGGGAACTGGTAAAAAAATTCCATCCTGATCAATATATGGATAACCCGCTTTCAAAGCTCGCGGAAGAAAAACTCAGAGAAGTAAATGAAGCCTATGATTATCTTATGAAAAACAGGTTCTCGGGATCCGGAGGCAATGCCTATGAAAGCGGGCATGGCAACTGGTCAGGCCAATCAGGGGATGATGGATTTGCCAGAGTAAGGCATGATATCAATACGGGCAATCTTGGGGCCGCAGAAGACGCGCTCAACCGTTCAGCCGACAGGAGCGCCGCATGGTACTACCTAAAAGGACTTGTATTTATGAAGAAGGGGTGGTACGACGAGGCGTACAGCCATCTTCAGACGGCGGTGAACATGGACCCCGCCAATTTCGAATACAGGAACACGTTAAATAGAATGACATATGCCAACAATTCATACAGGAGAAGCTCTTTCGGCCGTGGATACGGCGCCAATCCGGACCTGTGCACTGTTTGTCAGTGCCTCTGGTGTTCGGATTGCTGCTGCGAATGCGCGGGAGGTGACCTGATCAACTGCTGCTGAAGCCTGCAAGCGCAAAAAAAATAGCCCTGGGGGGAATACTCGCCGCATTGTCGGTACTGACGGTATTTGTCGCGGCAATAATGCCGACAGGCCGGATTTCTCTTTATGCCCTGAGTTCATTCTACATATCGGTCATAATAATCGAATCGGGAATAAAATATGGGATCGTATTCTACTTTGCATCTTCCTTTGCGGCATTTTTGCTGATACCAGCCAAATTGGACATTCTTCCGTATTTCATTTTCTTCGGATGTTACGGGCTGATAAAGTATTTAATTGAAAAGCTTGATAAAATATGGCTGGAATATATTTTGAAGCTTGTGTATTTTAATATCGTTCTGGCGGCATTGTATTATTTTGCCGTGACGTTCATATTTGAGGATCTGACTTCAAACGACGGGGTTTTGTTATGGGTTGTATTGGCTGCCGCTCAAATTATATTCGTAGTATATGATTACGTGTATACCCTCTTCATTTCATATTACAAAGACAAGATTAAAAGAATTCTTAGGATTTGATAAGTTAACATAAATTGGCTTTGCCTTCCGTGATTCTACAAGGTTAAAATTTAATTAAGCACATATTATTCCGGAGGTCTACATAAAGTGAAATCCAGGTATTTCCGTCTTATCTCTGTTATTCTTATTGTCTTTTTGATAAACATTTGCATCGCCACATCAGTCGGCTTCGCAGCCGTTTCATACACCGTGAGGCCAGACTACGGCATTACCGTCAACGGCGTACGTCTGACCCTTGAAAGAGACCCTGTGGTAGTCAACGGCAGGACGCTTGCTCCTGCAAGGACAGTTTTCGAAAGAACCGGCATTATCACGCAATGGCGCGCCGATACGTCCGAATTGACCATGTATACGTCAAGATCGAAATTGGTGATGAAGATCGGTTCAACCAGAGCGGTGTTCAATTCTGTCCCGTTGATAACCGATTCTTATCCGGTACTTATTGGCGGCGTGGTCCTTGTCCCGGTCAGGTTTATATGCGAGATGTTCAAGCTGACACTGAATTGGGATTCAGCGTCAAAAACCGTCAGTATAACCGGTAAGGCTGAAATTTTACCGGGTTCAAGAGGCGATGACAGGAAAATAAGGCTGGTCATCGATCCTGGACACGGCGGCTCTGATCCGGGCGCCAATTATTACGGGCAGGTTGAAAAGACCTTCAACCTCGATATTGCGTTGAGGCTTGCAGACCTTTTGAGGGATTCTGACATCGACGTTATAATGACAAGGACCGACGACAGTTATGTCGACCTGTATACGCGGGCACGTATTGCGAATAATGCGAAAGCGGACCTGTTTGTAGGTATACATAATAATGCGGGGTATCTGCGCGACAGCGGCACGATGTCCCTGTACTACCCCTCAAATAAGAATAATATCGGCAAGATATTAGCGTCCAATCTTCAGCAGACCCTCATCGCATCCCTTGGCACGGCGAATATGGGCCTGATCCCGCGCCCCAACCTCGTAGTCCTGAGAGAGACGCAAATGCCTGCCGCCATCGTCGAAGTGTGCTACCTGACAAATAAGAATGATATAGAGCGGCTCAAGACTTCATCATTCAGGCAGCAGGCCGCGGAGGCCATTAAAACGGCCATAATGAAGACTGTCAGAAGCATCTGGGGCTGACCGCGTAATTTACCGTAGAATTGACCCCATGGCTGAAATATTGTAAATTATTTATGTGAATCAAAAAGTTTTAAAAACACTTGAATTCTATAAGCTGATCGATATCATTTCAGATTATGCCGCATCCTCGGTCGGAAGATAAATAACGGCGGCGATACATCCTTCGTGCAGTTACGCCGATGTAGAAGACCGGTTGAGCAAGACCGCCGATGCGGACAAATATATC
>CAZCKQ010000003.1:0-20499 GCA_964499315.1 uncultured Eubacteriales bacterium
TTTCACGTACCTCAGGTATGGAAGACTCGCCGGACGCCCTGATATATATAGGTTCTACATACAATAAGCTGTTTTCGATCGGAATGACCAGCAGGCTTCCCTTATAAACGGCTGAACCGCTTTGCCCCCAGAGGGATATGTCTTTTGAAATCTTATCTATCTGATTTATCTTGACTTCCACCTGGTATGGTCCTATGATATTGGTGTTCTTGGGATAATTGAAGAGTATGAGTTCACCATAATTCTTATCAGAGTTTCTGACGACAAGCCAGGAGACCAAATTATTCTTATTGGATGGCGTAAAGGGCCTCATCAGAATCAATTCCTCGCTGCTCCCCAGACCGCTTGGCAATCTTATCATATTGTAGTAGGAATCAATATCGCCCAGACCATTTGTATCAGACTCCGATGGATACTTTGCGATATCCCACAGATCCTGCTTTGTATAGAACTCGGAAACGCTGCCCGGGTCAAGATCATACCTTTTCATGAGCTCAGTCTGCAGTTCGAAGAGTAATTCAGGATATCTCATATGCATCGATACAGATGCGGGAAGCCCATCCCGGATCATCATGCCCGGGTAGATCTTATCGAATGTGTTTATAATGGGGTCTTCATTATCAATGATATAGCATTTCACTTTTCCGTCATATGCATCTATGATTACCTTGGCTGAATTCCGTATATAGTTGAAATCCGAGTAATATTGCGAGTATGGATAATATTGAGTCGTCGTATACGCATCCAGGACCCATTCAAGCCTTCCTTCATCAGTCAGGATGATGTATGGGTCATTGTCTATTATAAGGAAAGGAAAGGCTTTCTGCGCCCTCTCTACGATCTGTCTGTTCAGGAGTAATCTTGCGCCCGAAGGATACCCGGATATGGCAAGATTCATATCTCCGTATTTAAGCGCAAAAAGCAGTCTGTTCAGCAGTCCGAGGTGGATGCCGCCCTGACCGTCATAACGTGTTTCGGTATTTCCGTCGTAATCGATTTCATTAAGGTTGTTGGCAGCGTTTACTATAACGTGGTCTTTGGTGAGCTCCCCATAGTAAATCCTGGGTTGGGAGACCTTGAGATTTTTATCGGCGGACTTCATTACCAACCCGCTCAGGATGAAATCGACCTGGCCTTCGGAAGTGATTTTGTTTATCGGATTCATCACGATGCCGTATCCATGCGTGTACTTGTAAGTTATATTAAGATAAGTCTTGTCCGGAAGCCTGTTTTTATCAATCTCTCTGGCCGTAAGAAAGACTGGCGTCTGTTTGCCGTTGATATTGTAGTTAATAATGTCGCCATCGTTGAAAGAATAAAAATTAGTATTGCTTTGGAGCTGAATATTGCTGATGAGGGTGGAAGGGTAATCTACCACTCTTATATTGTTGATAGTCTCCGGATTCCTGTCGGCGATATCTTTTGTCAGAGTCTCCATAGATTCAAAGCTGTATTCTTTGATATTGCTCAGATTATAGGCGTCTCTCGTGTGTTGTATGTTGTATTTGAGGAATGCGCTTTCGAGATTATACTCATTGGGTTTGACAACAAGCGATTGAAACAGCGCCGCGATGATTATGGTGATGATCCAGACCGCCGGAAATACTGCTATTGCAATGCCTGCCGCCTTAAAACGTGATTTCCACAAAAAGAACAGCGATGCAGCAACAATACCGAGCAGAATGAAAGGGGCGATTCTGTAAAACGTCATCCATACGTTCACACCTACGAAGCCTGTGCCGGTTACTCCTACAAAATCAGTATACAGAAGATCTTCGCTCTTGAATTTATATGAAAAAGCCTTTATGCCGAAAAATAGCGCGATATTTATAAGTAAATGCCTGATAATGCCTTTTGCCTTCCATATATCCTTGAATATGTCCGACGAAGATGTAGATAAGATATAGAGATAATATACCGCGGTATATATGACGATAAGGAGCGCAACCGTATAAATAAAATCATAAAGGGACATGAGGAACGGTCGTTGAAACAAATAATAGCTGATATCCGAACCAAACAACGGGTCGGTTTTGCCAAAAGCCGTGGAATTCAAAAAACTCAGGGCTTTCAGATAGAATACATTCTGGGTCATTAAGACGCCCAATATGGCAATTATCAGCGTTATAACCAAATTGGGTTGTCTTTTTGGCTGAAGGTTATTTTGTATATAATATTTCTTTGCATTCTTTGAAATAAACATATTAGTAAAAAAGAATGATGAAAATATAATTATAAATGTAAAAAGTGAAAAGATCCCCTTCCAGAGCAGATTCTTGAGATAAATACCCGAAAATCCTCCTATTTCATCGAGTTGAATTATCTCCAGATAGATATTTACCGCTATAGAGACAGCAATGAATGCAATTACTGCACAAGCCGCTATTATGAAGATTTTCCGGTAGTTATTTTTTTGCTTGCTCCCATGATATTCATAGACGAACATATATTACTAAACCTCCTGCCTGATGGTATTTGGTTAATCAGCGAACAATGCCTCGACGAACTCAACAGGGTTGAATTCATGCAAGTCATCAAGTTTCTCACCCACTCCTATCATTTTAACAGGTATGTCCAATTCAGACCTTATCGCTACGATGATCCCGCCTTTAGCGGTACCGTCAAGTTTGGTCAGCACTATTCCGGTTATATCGATATACTGCTTGAAGATCTTAGCCTGCGAAATGGCATTTTGACCTGTGGTTGCGTCAAGAACAAGCAAAGATTCCTTTTGGGAATCAGGTAGCTCCCTGTCGATGATCTTTTGTACCTTTTTGAGCTCCTCCATCAGATTTTTCTTTGTATGCAGCCTTCCTGCGGTATCGCATATCAGGACGTCCATGGACCTTGCCTTAGCAGCCTGAATGGCGTCATACACCACGGCGGCGGGGTCGGATCCCTCCGAATGCTTGATTATATCTATTCCGGCGCGCTCGCCCCAAATTTCGAGCTGGTCGATTGCCGCCGCACGAAAGGTATCCGCCGCGGCAAGAATGACTTTTTTGCCTTCGTTTTTTAATTTGTTGGCTACCTTTGCAATCGATGTAGTCTTGCCGACGCCGTTGACTCCGGAAAATACTATAACAGAAGGTTTTCCGGTTTTTACCGGGATGCTGTTTGCAGAGCGGTTCTCTGAAATGATATCCTCTGAAGGAGAAAGGATGTCAAGCAGCTGATCTTTCAGCAGCTGACGTATGATCAAAGGGTCAATAATATTTCTTTCTCTGACAATTTGCTTTAGTCTTTCTATTATGTCCATTGCGGTCGCGACACCGATGTCTGATTCGATCAGCACCTGTTCAAGACTGTCAAAAAGGTCGCCGTCTATCTTGCCGAATGAAACGAGCGCCTTGTCGATCCTTCGGACAATACCTTCTCTTGTTTTGTGAAGCCCTTCCCTGAGCTTAGTGAATAAAGCCATCTTTCCTCCAGTCAGCTTGCTTTCTCATCAAGCTTCATCGAAATGATGTTTGAGATGCCATGCTCCTGCATCGTCACACCGTAGATGGCATCAGAAGACTCAATGGTGCCTTTCCTGTGGGTTACCATGATGAATTGCGTATTATCCTTGAATTTCGAAAGGTAATTGGCAAAGCGATACACATTTGCATCGTCAAGGGTCGCATCGATTTCGTCGAGTACGCAAAATGGGGCCGGATTGAGCAACAAGATCGAAAATAGCAGCGCAATCGCCGTCAAAGCCCTTTCACCGCCTGAAAGCAACATCATGTTCTGGAGTTTTTTCCCCGGTGGTTGTACTTCAATATCTATTCCGCTTTCAAGGATGTTTTGGGTGTCGATCAGCTTTAATTCAGCCCTTCCGCCGTTGAATAATTCCTTGAAGACTTTGTTGAAGTTGCTGTTTATAAGTTTGAATTGTTCTATGAATTGAGTCTTCATTATTGCGGTCATTTCCTGTATAACTTTGACCAGGCTCTGTTCGGACTGTTCAAGGTCGGTTTTCTGGGAATCAAGGAAATTGAATCGCTCCAGGACCTTTTTATATTCTTCTACCGCGCCGACGTTGACGGGTCCGAGCTCGCGTATTTTATTCTTCAGATCGGCAATTGCCTTTTGGGCCTGTGTTATGCTGCCGATATCTTTCTTCAATTCATTCGCGCTGCCGGGAGTAAGCTCGTAGTCTTCCCAGAGCCGGTTGATTGCAACTTCGATATCCGACTCTATCTTCGTCTTCCGAAGCTCGATCCTGTTCAATCCTTCCTGCAGAACGATGATGTTCTTGTTGACATCCGATATCCTCTCCACCGTCGATGCGATTTCTTCCTCAATCATTCTGCGCTCTTCCCCGATACGGTCAATTTCAAAGACCTTGCCCGACTTTGCATCTTCAAATTTGCTGATGCCTGTAAGGATGCCTTCCTTCTTTTCGAGGAACCGATTGATTTGCAGCAGATTATTCTGCTTTTCTGCCTTTTTGCCTTCGATGCCTTTCAGAGCGGATTGTCTTTCAGCGGCTATCCTTTCAACATTTTCGTTTACACCCAGTATACTCTCCCGTATGGAATTCACCGAGATCTTGTAATCGGTTATATCGTTATGGAGCATATCCCTTATTGATTGGTCTTCTTTATGCTTATACTGGTGCTCGTCAATTATTGTTTTTATCGATTCTATTTCAGCTTCCATGGATTGTTGCTCTTCTGAAAGCTTCTTTATCTCATCCTCAGCATCGTTGTATTGCTTATCAAGTATTTGCTTCTCATTCTTAAGAGACTGTGATTTAGCTACGGACTTCTTTGCATTTTCCTGAGCCTGCAGAAGACGGCTTTCATCTTTTGCGCGGGATATTTCATAGTCCCTGAGCAGTCGTTCCACTTCCAGCTTTCTGTTGTTGGATTCATTGATTTGGTTAATGACCCGGGTGATCTCATCCTGCAATCCCTTTTCCTCTTTGGTCAAACGTTCAATATCGCCTGAAATCTCGGCAATCTCTCTGCCGCGTCCAAGAATTCCGGTACCGTTTATATCCAAGCTTCCGCCTGTGATCGATCCGGATGCGCTCAGCACATCTCCGTCAACTGTTACAATCTTAAAGCTATAATTGAATTTTCCGGCCATCCTTATCGCGTTATCCAATCCTTCAATAATCACGACCTTACCGAGCAAATTTGAGATTATGTTTTCGTAGTGGCGGTCATACTTTACAAGTTCCGATGCTATGCCGCAAAATCCATCCATGCTTCGGATTTCTCCTATGGAGGAGCTCTCGAAAAACCTCGGTTTCACCGATTTGACAGGAAGGAAGGTCACCCTTCCCAATTTATTATTCCTCAAATATTGTATTGCCTTTTTTGCTTCTTCTTCGGATTCGGTCACAATATTCTGCAATGCACTGCCGAGAGCCATTTCAAGCGCAGTCTCATATCTTCTGTCTACGGTAATGAGCTTTGCCAACACCCCATGAACCCCCTTGCCGAGGGCAGGATCCGAACTGCAAGCTTTAACCAGTAGTCTCACGCTTTTATTATATCCTTCCATATTCTGTTCCATTTCATTCAAAATGCGCAATCTGGATTTTTTGTATTGCAGCTCGGTCTTTACCGAATTATCATGCTTCTTTAATTCCGAAAGCTTTGATTCTAAGCTCTTTGTGCTTGTTTCAATTTCGGCGGCCTGTCGGTTTGCCTGTTTGATCGATTCACTCAAACCCGTTAAAATGGTTTGGATGTCTTCAATAAGCATGTTTTCCCGGTCGATTTCGGAAGCGTGCTGGGCGAGTTCGGACTCAACATGATGTTTTCGCTTCAAAATGCCTTCTGAGCGTGATTTGGCATCCCCGATACGGATTTTGTGCTCAGAGAGTTGTTCAAGCCTGTCAATAAGCCATGTTTTACGCTCTTCTATATTGCGCTCGCTTTCATCCAACACGGAGAGGATGTCTTCCAACTGTTTTTCAAGAACTGATAATTTTGCGTTGAAATCTTCGTATTCCTTTTGAAGATAGGTGAGCCTTGCGGTTTTGCCTTCAGTTTCTTTACCGAGAGCGGCCGCTTTTATCTCCAATTCCTTTATTTCCCCATCGAGTCTTATGTTATTGGATTCGATATTCCTGATCCTTTCCTCCAATACTTTTATCTCGGCGAAGCTGTTTTCTATCCGGCCGTTTATATCCTGGTACGCCTGTCTTGTCTCTTCGTAGCGCCTGTCCAACTCTTTCTGCCGCTCGGTCTTAAGACGGCTGTCATCCATTATCTTGTTTAACTTATTGTTCTCATTTTCAATCTCATCTTTATAGTTATTATACTCAATAGTCAATTCTTCAAGTTTTTCCCTGTATCTCGAAAGGTTTTGCGTATGTACATTTACTTCAAGCTCTTTTAGCCTGTCACGCAAATTAAGATAATGCTTTGCCGCTTCCGATTGTATCTTCAGCGGGTCAAGCTGCAGCTGCAGTTCATTAATTATATCGGTTATGCGAATAAGATTTTGCCTGGTTTGTTCGATTTTTCTTTCGGCTTCCTGTTTTCTGACTTTATATTTCATTATGCCGGATGCTTCCTCGAATATCTGCCGTCTATCCTCGGATTTCGTACTTAGTATCTCTTCTACCCGTCCCTGGCCTATTACCGAATAACCATCCCGCCCAAGGCCGGTATCAAGGAACATTTCGGTAATGTCCTTTAATCGGCATGGCGTCTTGTTAATAAAATATTCCCCTTCACCCGACCTGAAAACCCGCCTTGTAATAACCACTTCATTGAAATCCAAAGGCAATGTGCCGCAGGTATTGTCGATTACGATGGAAACTTCGGCAAAGCCAACGGGTTTGCGATTTTCCGTGCCTGCGAATATTACGTCCTCCATACGGTTTCCCCTGAGTGTCTTCGCGCTTTGTTCACCCAGGACCCATCTGAGCGCATCGGAAATATTACTTTTCCCGCTGCCGTTTGGTCCGACTATGGAAGTTATGCCTGGACCGAATTCGAGGACGCATTTGTCAAGAAATGATTTGAATCCCTGCATTTCAAGTCTTTTCAGATACAAAGCCAAAAAACATCCTTTCTATTTCCTGAGTTTTTCGAGGGCAACACGGGCTGCTTCCTGCTCGGCTGCCTTTTTGCTTTTGCCTTTGCCCTTACCCATTATATCATTTCCAACAGTGACCATGGAAAAGAATAATTTATCGTGATCAGGGCCTGTTTCATCGTAGATATTGTATGATACGGTCTTGTTGCCTGCTTTTTGGACGTATTCCTGTAATTCCGATTTGTAGTCCGTGAATGTACAATTTGATGATTCTCCGTACGTTAAGCCCGTAATAGTTCTATCTATGAATTCGACTGCTTTCTCAAAACCACCGTCGAGATATATCGCTGCTATCAATGCCTCATAACAATCTTCAATTATTGAGGTGTTGCTGCGGCCTCCCGTTATTTCCTCACCTTTTCCAAGGAGCACGAAATCGCCGAGTCCGATAGCCGAAGCGTATCTGACAAGCGAAGGCTTGCAGACCACCGACGCCCTCATTTTGGTCATCTCGCCTTCAGACAATCCGCTGAATTCTTTGAATATTTTTAGACTCACCGCAAGATTCAATACTGCGTCCCCTAAAAATTCATATCTCTCATTGCTGGTAAGCGGAGACCTCCGATCCTGGTTGACATAAGAACTATGAGAAATTGCCGTCAACAGTTTGCTACGGTCATTAAATACATATCCGATCTTATTTTCAAGCTGGCTAAGACGCAGTTCAAGATTCTTCATTATCACAGCTTCCATAAACACTCAATTATGAAGGCGAGGTAAAATCCCCGCCTTCATAATATTAGCATAAAAATTGTATATAACAATCTATTTCCACTTCTTGAGTACAAGCGAGGCATTGCAGCCGCCAAAACCGAACGAATTGGTCAACGCAAACTGCAAATCCCTTTTTACTCCCTTATTGGGGACGTAATCAAGATCACATTCAGGATCAGGCGTCTTGTAATTTATAGTAGGAGGTAAAAATCCTTCCTTCAAAGCCATTGAAGTTATTATTGTCTCAATGGCGCCCGCTGCGCCAAGAAGATGCCCTGTCATGGATTTGGTGGAACTGACGGCTAATTTGTACGCGTGATCCCCGAAGACCGTTTTGATTGCCATTGTTTCGAACTTGTCATTATACGTCGTTGATGTTCCATGGGCGTTTATATATCCGATATCAGAAGGGGCGATACCAGCATCTTTCAATGCGATCGACATGCATCTGGCAGCTCCCTCGCCGTTCGGCGACGGGGCAGTCATGTGATATGCGTCGTTGGTGCATCCGTAACCGATCACTTCTGCAATGATATTCGCGCCGCGGGCCAACGCATGCTCCAATTCCTCAAGGATTACGACGCCTGCGCCTTCACCCATTATAAAGCCGTTCCTTTCCGCGTCGAACGGCCTGCAGGCCGTGTTTGGATCGGGGTTTGTGGACATAGCCTTCATGGAACAGAAACCTGCAAAAGAGAGCGGTGTAATCGGCGATTCGGAGCCGCCGGTGATCATTATGTCGGCGTCGCCGCGCTGTATCACCTTAAACGCGTCTCCTATCGCGTTAGCAGATGTGGAACATGCGGTAACGACACATTCGCTGAAGCCTCTCGCTCCAAATTCCATCGCTATAAGGCCTGTAGCCATATTTGCGATCATCATCGGGATGAACAAGGCGCTGACCCTGCCAGGTCCTTTAGTGAGAAGCACCTCGCTTTGGGTTTCGAGCGTTTCGACGCCGCCTATGCCGGAGCCGATTATCGCGCCCATCCTGTCTTTATCGATCTGATCAAGGTTGAGGCCTGAGTTGCTCACAGCCATTTTTGCCGCCGCCATTGAATACTGGGAATATCTATCCATCCTTTTGGCTTCTTTTTTATCAATAAAATTGATAGGATCGAAATTTTTGATCTCACTTGCAACTCTGCAATCAAAACCTGTAATATCGAAGCGGGTCACTTCTGATATTCCATTTTTACCTTCTTTAATAGATTTCCAGAATTCTTCGATCCCGATGCCCAAAGATGTTACAACACCCATTCCGGTTATGACTATACGCCTTTTCATGATTACCTCCCCTTCACGGTAATGAAAAAGTCCCTTTTATGGGACTTTTATGTGTTATTTTTAATGTACTCCACCGCGTCACCTACAGTTGTGATTTTTTCGGCTTCGCTATCTGGAATCTCAAGGCCAAATTCTTCTTCGAGCGCCATTATCAATTCAACGATGTCAAGTGAATCTGCACCAAGATCATCAATGAAAGAAGATTCGAGTGCCACATCATCTTCTTCTACACCAAGCTGTTCAATAATAATCTTTTTGACCTTATCAAATACCACTGCGTTCACCTCCTCCCGAGCCGTTATAGAAAGATATTATTACATAACCAATCCCCCGTCAATATGTATTACCTGACCGGTTATATAATTCGATGCATTGCTTGCCAGGAAGCCCACAACACCGGCCACGTCTTCAGGTGTCCCAAACCTGTTCAACGGGATGCTGTTGAGATAATTTTCCCTGACCTTTTCCGGTAGTACGTCTGTCATCTTGCTCTGTATGAAGCCGGGAGCAACTGCATTGCAGTTGATGCCTCTTGATGAAAGCTCCCTTGCCGTTGATTTTGTAAGACCGATCAATCCGGCTTTGGAAGCCGAGTAGTTAGTTTGCCCGGCGTTTCCCATGACTCCGGCTATGGAAGCGACATTAATTATCTTGCCGCTTTTTTGCCTGATCATGATCTTCGCGGCAGCCCGAGTACAGTAGAAAGCGCCTTTCAGATTGATGTCGAGGACATCTTCCCAATCCTTGTCGGACATTCGGATCATTAAGGTGTCTCTTGTGATACCGGCGTTATTAACCAGAATATCCAATCTGCCATATGACTCCATCGCCTTTGCAAAGATCTTTTCCACTTGTTCGCTGCTGCGCACATCGCCCTTGATTACAACTGCCTTGAAGCCCATTTTTGAAAACTCTTCGCCTGTTGCGTCGATACTATCCGAGGCTTCGATATCATTTAGAACCAGATCCGCACCCATATTTGCAAGCTCAAGGGCAATCGACCTGCCTATTCCCCGTCCCGAACCTGTTATCAGCGCAACTTTGCCTTTTAGTTCAAAATTGTCTCCCATTCGCCTCGATCACCTTTCCCGTTCAGATATTTTATGAGTTTTTCAGTGCAGATATGGCATTATTCAGTGACTCCATATCTTCAACATTTAGTATTCGGGCTTCTTTCGAGATCTTCCTGACGAATCCGCCCAATACCTTGCCCGGACCGATTTCAACAAATGTGTCGATTCCGGCTGCAAGCATATAACGTACAGAATCTTCCCACCTCACCGGGCTGCTTACCTGTCTGACAAGAAGACCTTTTACATCATCGGCGGAATCTATCTTCAAGGCAGTCACATTGCTTACGACCGGGTAATTAAACTTATTCAGCTTGATGCCGCTCAACTCTGCCTCGAGTTTCTCGCCCGCGGGCTTCATCAGGCTGCAATGGAAAGGGGCGCTTACCTGAAGGAGCATTGCGCGTCTGGCTCCTTTTGAGTTGCACAATTCCACCGCCTTTTCAACAGCGGCGGTTTGGCCTGAAATCACAATCTGCCCGGGGCAATTGAAATTGGCCGGTTCGACTACGCCTTTTTCGGATGCCGATTTGCAACATTCCATTACAACCTCGTTTTCAAGACCTATTATGGCGGCCATCGTCCCCGTTCCGACAGGGACTGCTTCCTGCATGAATTTGCCGCGTTTCCGGACGATCTTTACAGCGTCCTTGAAATCAAAGGCGCCTGCGGCTACAAGGGCTGTATACTCACCCAAGCTGAGACCGGCTGTCATATCCGGTATTATGCCGCTGGCGGACAGGGGCTTCAGGCAGGCAATGCTTGCCGTCAAGATAGCAGGCTGCGTATTTTCAGTGATCTTTAATGTATCTTCGCTTCCCTCGAATACCATCTTGCCCATGTCGATCCCAAGGGCGTCGGATGCGACTTCGAATACTTCAGCTGATTCACTGAAGCCTTGAGTTATTTGTCTTGCCATTCCCGGATACTGCGCCCCTTGACCGGGGAATACGAATGCGATCTTGCCCATGTGAGCCTCCGAATACATTCTTTTTTCACTTACTCCAGCGGATCAGGGCAGAAGCCCATGTAAGGCCCCCTCCGAAACCTACCAGTACGATATAATCGCCTTTTTTAAGGTCGCCGCTTCTCATAGCCTCATCGATGGCAACAGGTATAGAAGCAGATGAAACATTGCCGTATTTATGCAGATTTGTGTATATCCTGTCCATTTCAATCTCAAGGCGCTTTGCGGCGCCTTCGATAATTCTGATATTGGCCTGGTGAGGTATTATCCATTTTATTTTATCAATGGAAATTCCCGAAGCTTTAAGCACTTTTTCAACGGCTGCCGGCAACACCCTCACCGCGAATTTAAAAACCTCGCTGCCATCCATGCGTAAACTTGTTATTTTACCGTTAGTCCTGGCTTCAATATCGTTCTCGCTTTTGTAGCAGCATGGTATCGTTATGGTTTGACTCATGGCGCCGTCTGCTCCGAGATGAGTGGATATTATTCCGAGGCCGTTTTCTACCCGTCCCAGCACAACGGCTCCGGATCCGTCACCCAGAAGGACGCATGTGTTCCTGTCCTGCCAGTCGATGATCCTGGAAAGACCTTCGCAGGCAACGATGAGTATATGCCTGTAGTAACCGCATTGGATCAATTTTTGCGCAATCGATATTGCGTAAACGAATCCCGAACAAGCGGCATTAAGGTCAAAGGCCGCCGCATTGACGGCTTTAATTTCTCTCTGGATCAGACATGCCATTGACGGCGTCAGATAATCGGGACATTCGGTTGTGGCTATTATGAGATCGATATCATCCGGTGTGAGGCCGGCGTCATCCAATGCTTTTTTTGATGCTTCGACTCCCATGGAACTCGCGGGGAGGGCTTCGTCAAGGATCCTTCTTTCTGAAATCCCGGTCCTTTTTACTATCCATTCGTTTGATGTATCGACCATTTTTTCAAGATCGAAGTTGGTCAGTACTTTTTGCGGCAAATAACTCCCGATCCCGATAATCCCGATTGATGCTGCGTTATGATCCGACATTCTGAACCCCCGGTACCCTGAATTCATTTTTTATCTGTTCGACAACAGTACTCTTTGCGAAACGGTATGCTCTTATAACGGCATTTTTTATGGACTTTGCGTTTGAATTGCCGTGACATTTGATCACCGTGCCGTTGACCCCAAGAAGAGGCGTACCGCCGTACTCTTCGTAATCCAGACGTTTCCTGAACTTCTTCAACTCGTTCCTTACCGCAAAGGCGGCTATTTTTGATATGAGGTTCTTTGAATACACCTTATGCAAGCCTTCATATATAAATGAGCCTACCCCTTCGAGAAATTTAAGCAACACATTTCCGACAAAGCCGTCACATACAGCGACATCAACCTTGCCTTCAGGTATTTCCCGCCCTTCAATATTGCCGACAAAATTCAGATTTGAATTGGCAAGCTTTATGTAAGCCTGCCTTGTGGTCTCGTTACCTTTCTCTTCCTCGGAACCGACATTGATTAATCCCACTTTCGGATTCTTTATATTGTAAATCTCTCTCATGTATAAAGAACCTATTACTCCAAACTGGTAATAATTAATCGGTTTGCAGACCGTATTCAATCCGGCGTCGATTAACATCGCGCCTCCCTTTTTGGTGGGTATGACCGGAGCAAGAGCCGGCCTGTCTATACCTTCGATCCTTCCCAGATTGAGCAATGCGCCGGTCATCAATGCTCCCGTATTGCCGGCGGATATAAAGACATCCGCCTCATTGCACTTGAGTATGTCAAGCCCTACGACCATTGAAGAATCTTTTTTGTTTCTTATTGCTTTCGTAGGGATATCATCATTCCTGATTATCTCTTTGGTATGCCGTATTCTTATCCTTGGACTGCTGTAATTCAATTTCTCAAGCAAATGCCTGATTTTTTGCTCGTCGCCTGTAAATAGTATGTCGTAACCGGTCTCGAGTTTCAGCGCTTCAATACATCCGGCGACAATATCATCGGGTGCGTTGTCCCCGCCCATTGCATCAACTATTATTATCAATACAGTTCACTTCCAGTTAAAAAGTTGGATAACATTACTATTTTAAAATCTTTTCCATGTTTATTCAAGCGATACGAGGATAAACTTACCTCTGAACACTTCCAATTGTTTTTCAAATATATTGACCCAGACTATGAATTTGCCCTCCCTTTTTTGGCGTACTTCGGCTCTGGCGACCAATCTGCTTCCTTCGTAAACCGGAATCTTATACTTGATATTAGCAACGCCGACCAGAGCTACATGTGCATCTATGATAGCTATTGCAAGGGATTCCGCAAGGGAATAAATAAAATGCCCTCTGATGATTTTTGTTTTTTCGAAAGACATGTTTTCATCGGTTTCCAATATTGAAATGCCCGATTCGCCTAGTTTGACATCGATCAGCTCCCCGACTATCTCTTTGCTTCGGAGCGATTTAACCTTGCTGTAATTCATTTCGGCAACATTCTTTATCCTCTCCCTTAATTCCGGGATGCCGAGTTCAAGCCGATCGAGCCTGATAGTCGGCACGCTGACATTAAAGAGCTCCGACAGCTCTTCATCAGTCAGGAATGGATCTTTATTTATTTTTTCTGAAAGCACATGCTGTCTTTCGCTTTTCAACATCGATAATCTGCCCATCTGTCCTCTGGCATATCTATGTATTTGGGTTTATTACCTGCTCATATATCCTAATGATAGAAGTATATTATATTAATCCCATATATGCAATAGATATTTGATTGCCACCGGCTCAGTCATTGCCGATCTGGCGTATGACCTTAATATTCTTTACGATATAATCAATTCCGGAATAAATGGTAATCAGGACGGCAGCAAGCATTAAATAAATATCCAGCCTGAAGTCGGTCAATAGATTTAACGGGAAATTCCTAATAAGCAAAGCGGTAATGGCGATGATCTGCGTAATAGTTTTAGCCTTACCCCATTTGCTCGCGGCTATGACAATGCCTTCACCGGCGGCAACAAGCCTGAGGCCGGTTACTATAAGCTCTCTGCCAATGATAATGATGGCTATCCAGCTAGAAATCTCGCCACGTTCGATTGATGCCAGCAAAGCTGCGCTGACAAGCAATTTATCGGCAACCGGATCGATGAGCTTGCCGAATTTGGTCACGAGTTTGCGTTTTCGGGCAATATAACCGTCAATTGCATCAGTGCTGGCTGCCAATACAAAAATGGCTGCGGCGATATAATTGCCGTAGTTTATGATAAGATCATTTATCGAAATCAGCGTCGGCCTGATTATCCTGAACACATCGCTTGCAAGTATCCATTCCGGAAGCGGTATGGCGAAAAACACGAATATAGGAATGGCCAATATTCTTGTCAGGGTTAGCTTATTTGGCAGATTCATTATTTACAACTCCAATCAAATCGTATTCCAGTACATCTGTTATCTTTACATTTGTAAATTCACCCGGAGTCAGAGGGGTGGCGCTGTTTACAAAAACAAGGCCGTCTATTTCCGGAGTTTCCGCAAATGTTCTTCCGTAATATAAGTTTTCCCCATTCGCAGTTTTTGTCTTCTTATCCGGACAAACCCCGTCGATAATTGTGCGATAAACCTTCCCTGCTCGTTTTTGGTTCAGTTCGCGTGATATACCTTGCTGCAGCTCCATAATCAAGTCGTACCTGTATTGGGCTGTTCTCGCGCTGGCCTTCGGACGCAGGTCCGCAGCCGGCGTATCTTCTTCACTGGAGTACCTGAAGACGCCTAGCCTCTCGAATCTCATCCGCTTGACAAAATCATAGAGTATACTGAAGTCTTTTTCACTTTCTGACGGAAAGCCGACGATTATCGAAGTCCTCAGGACAATGCCGGGAGTCCTGCTTCTGATATTCATGATTTTATCCTCGAGAAAACCGGCGTCGCCCCTTCTTCCCATTGCTTTGAGAATCCGGCTGCTTGCGTGCTGGATGGGTATGTCGAGATACTTGCAGATTTTGTCATTCGCAGCTATTGTATTCATAAGTTCATCGTCAATTTCATCGGGGTAACAGTATAATAACCTTATCCATTCTATCTCATTTATACGCGAAATGCCATCGAGCAGTTTGGCAAGCGAATACCCTTCATGCAGATCGGCGCCGTATGCGGTAGTGTCCTGCGCGGTTACTATAATCTCTTTAAAGCCGGATCTGCCGAGCCACGCCGCTTCTTCGGCAATATCCCCGTACCTCCTGCTTCTGTAAGGCCCTCTGATTGATGGGATAGCGCAATAAGTGCATCTGTTGCTGCATCCTTCGGCAATCTTTAAATACGCGTAAGAAGGTCCTGTCGTGATCTTTCGTCCCGGATGGCGGTGTTGCAGGACATGGCTTTCAGGAGTTTTAACATCAAGAACGTTTTTGTGCCCTTTTTCAAGTGACCGCAGTATGCCGGATATCGAATCATGGCTGCAAATGCCTGTAACTGCATCGACTTCGGGTATCTCTTCCAGTATCTTATGCGCATATCTTTGGCCGAGGCAGCCGGCAACAACCAGATATCTGCATTTACCTGATTTGTGTCCTGACATTTCAAGAATTGTATCTATGGATTCCTGTTTTGCTGTGTCTACAAAACCGCATGTATTAATTATTATCGCTTCTGCTTCATTTGAATCGTTGGTTACCTGATAACCGCTGTTTTCCAAAGAGTAAATCATCATCTCCGTGTCGACACGGTTCTTGGGGCATCCGAGCGACACTACGCCTACTTTCACACAATACCTCCCTTGCAGCAAAATGATTATACAATATTATCTTCTATTAACGCAACAAACAGCCATATGTTAATTTTTTAATTATAATTGCATTAGGCGAAGAATTATAATATACTATAAAAAATTATTACCAGCTATTATTAGTAAATACTAATGAAAGGAGCCATATACGTGAATTATTTTTTAAGCGAAGAGCAGCAAATGATCAAAGATCTTGCCAGGAAGGTCGCGGATGAAAAGATTGCGCCGTTAGCGCTTGAATATGATGAAGAAGGCATATTTCCCGTTAACATCGTCAAGATACTGGCTGATTCTGATCTTTGCGGGGTATACATCCCTGAGGAATATGGCGGTCTTGGCGGCGGCGTTTTTGAGATGTCTCTGGTGGTTGAAGAATTAAGCAGGGCATGCGGCGGAATTGTTCTTGCATTTGCCGGAACCGGACTCGGAACTTTCCCCATAATACTATTCGGAACTGATGAACAAAAACGCAAATACCTTCCCGATATCGCATCCGGTAAAAAACTTGCTGCGTTTGCCCTGACAGAGGCAAATGCCGGCAGTGACGCGGCGGGAATTCAAACGTCGGCGGCGCTTGAAAACGGCGAATATGTCCTGAACGGAACGAAGCAATGGATCACGAACGGCGGAGAAGCCGATATCTATATAGTCGTGGCATGTACAAACCGTGAAAAAGGAGCAAGAGGCTTTTCGGCATTTATTGTCGAAAGGGATACGCCAGGATTTTCTTTTGGTAAAAAAGAAAACAAAATGGGTATCCGGGCATCGGTTACACGCGAACTGATATTTGACAACTGCAGGATACCGAAGGATAATCTTCTCTCGCGAGAAGGAATGGGATTTATCGTGGCAATGAAGACACTGGACAGGACAAGGCCCGGCGTTGCTTCACAGGCGCTTGGCATAGCCCAGGGAGCATTTGAAGCCGCATTGAAATATTCGCGTGAAAGAATACAGTTCGGTCAGCCCATATCTTCCTTTCAGGCGATACAGCATATGCTCGCTGACATGTCCATCCAGATTGAAGCGGCAAGATGCCTTATATACCAGACTTGCAGGCATATAGACAGCGGTGCGAAGGATATTTCGAAAGAAGCAGCCATGTCCAAGGTCTTCGCATCTGACATGGCTATGAAAGTGACTACCGATGCCGTACAAATCATGGGCGGTTACGGGTATATGAAAGAATACCCTGTGGAAAAAATGATGAGGGACGCCAAAATCACACAGATTTATGAAGGAACGAATCAGATACAGCGCAATGTAATAGCGCTTGAGCTCATAAAGCAAGCTTCCAAAGTATAAGGTGGTGTATTTATTTTGAATATTGTCGTATGCATCAAGCAGGTCCCGTCGACCACAGAAGTCAAAATAAATAAGGAAACCAACACGATTATCCGTGAAGGCGTCGAGTCGATGATCAATCCGTTTGATACGTACGCCCTTGAAGAAGCCGTCAGGATAAAGGAAAAACTTGGCGGAAAAGTGACTGTATTAAGCATGGGCATTCCCGCGGTAATGCAGCAATTGCGCGAAACCATCGCATTAGGCGCGGATGAGGCCGTATTGATAAGCGGTAAGGAATTTGCGGGTTCCGATACGCTTGCGACTGCATATGCCTTATCAATGGCAATTACAAAAATACAGGACACGGACCTTGTTATATGCGGAAAACAGGCCACTGACGGCGATACAGCCCAAGTAGGCCCCAGCCTTGCTGAAAAGCTTGGATGGCCTCATACTACATATGTCAGGAAGATTGAAGAAATAAAAGAAGGTTGCATCAGGTGCCAGCGTCTTACCGAGGAAGGATACGAGGTCATAGAGATGCCCCTGCCTGCCTTGATAACAGTGGTGAAGGAGATTAATGAACCAAGGCTGCCTTCATTGAAAGGTATGATGAGATCAAAGAAGGCAGAGATTCCTGTCTGGAACTCAGACGACATTAACGCCGACAAGGAAAAATGCGGCCATAAAGGGTCGCCTACTCAAGTTATAAAAACATTTGTGCCTGTACACGAAGTTAAAAGTGAAATGGTAGAAGGCGAACCGGATGAGCAGGCAAGGAAGATCACGGAGATTATCATGTCGCTCCGGTCAGGAAAATTCTGCGGAGGTTGAAAATGCCAGAAATAAGGATTATCGAAGAAAAATGCATAGGCTGTAAAATATGCATTAAATCTTGCCCTTATAATTCTATAACAGTAGAAAATAAAAAGGCCGCTATACTTGACAATTGCACACTATGTGGAATATGTATCCCATCGTGCAAATTTGGGGCTATCGACCTTTTAAAAGATGTTGTATCGGATGCTAAGGCAGACATATCGCAATATCAGGGCATATGGATATTTGCTGAGCAAAAGAAAGGTATCGTATCCGGGGTGGCCTTCGAATTACTGGGCGCCGGTAAAGCGCTTGCGCACAAATTAGGCGTTCAGTTATCGGCAGTGCTTATCGGAAGCAGCATCGGGGCCCAATCCGAGAGGCTGATTGAATACGGCGCGGATGTTGTCTATGAAATAGACCACCCTTCCCTTGAGCTGTATAATGACGATTCCTATGCGGAGATTTTCATACAGCTGGTTAAGCAATATAAGCCAGAAATCGTCTTAATGGGAGCTACTACCTATGGCAGATCGCTTGCCCCCAAGGTAGCATCAAGACTGAATACCGGTTTGACGGCAGACTGCACTTCCCTGGACATCGATCTTGAAGAGAGACAGCTGATGCAAACAAGGCCGGCATTCGGCGGAAATCTCATGGCTACGATCATTTGTCCGAATAACCGTCCACAGATGGCAACGGTAAGACCAAAGGTGATGAAACCGCTGGTTCCCGACCGGTCGAGGAAAGGCTCCGTTATTAAACCAGATGTCGAAATACCACTTACAACCAGAATGAAGGTTATCGAAACAGTAGATAATCTCTGCGAGACAGTCAATCTGGCAGAGGCCGATATCGTAGTATCAGCCGGTCGGGGCATAGGCGATCCGTCAAATATATGCCTTGTGGAAGAACTGGCGGGTATCCTTGGAGGAGCTGTCGGAGCTTCCAGGGCTGTTGTGGATGCCGGGTGGATAGGCTATAACCACCAGGTAGGCCAGACTGGCAAGACCGTTTGCCCCAAAATATATATCGCGTGCGGTATTTCGGGAGCAGTCCAGCATCTTGCCGGAATGTCATCATCAGATATAATCATAGCTATAAATAAAAACCCCGATGCGCCTATTTTCAAAATAGCCACATATGGCATAGTCGGAGATGTGTTGCAGGTGTTACCCGCAATGATCAAAGAGTTAAGATCAAAAATCGGGTAATAATGCTTTGATTATATTTTCATCGTATCCCCGGTTCTTAAGGAAATTGTACGCGCGCATCCTTATTTTATTGTCGGTAAGATCAAATTTGCAAAACTTCTTTCGCAGAAGCATCTCTGCCGTCTTGCATTCATCTATTTTATATTCACCGAGAAGAGTGTCTGCCATTTCCGCGGTTATTCCCTTTTTCATTAGTTCGTATCTTAAAAACCTTTTTGCCTTCGGCTTTAATTTCAACCTGTCATTGATGAATTTTCGGGCATACAATTCATCATTGATATAACCCAAGGATTGGAGCTCTGTTATCGTCCTGACGATTGCTCCGTCGTCAAAACCAGCGGAACGAAGCTTTAGCTCCAATTCCTTTTGAGTGTAATGCCTCATAACAAGTCTTTTTACCGCAAAGCTTTTTGCTTTATCAAAATCTGATGATAATGTTTTCATTGATCCTACAACACTTCATCCTCATCCAGAACTGAATGTGTCTCAATACTCCTTACGAATGCCGTACTGTAATTTTCCCTGATCTTGGCTTCTATTTCATCCAATACCTGCTTGTTGTCTTTCAGGTATTGCTTTGCATTCTCCCTGCCCTGCCCGATCCGTTGATTATTATACGAAAACCAGGCGCCGGTTTTGTTTATTATATCAAGGTTGACACCTATATCCAGAATGTTGCCTTCGCGTGAAATGCCCATGCCGTATATGATATCGAATTCTGCTTCTTTGAAGGGCGGCGCCACCTTATTCTTGACTACTTTAACTTTTGTCCGGCTTCCAATCACTTCAGTGCCTTGTTTCAATGATTCGATTCTCCTGACCTCGAGTCTTATCGAGGAATAAAATTTCAATGCCCTGCCGCCTGGTGTCGTTTCAGGATTACCAAACATGATGCCAACCTTTTCCCTTAATTGGTTGATGAATATTGCGCTGGTTTTGGACTTGCTGATCACACCGGTCAATTTTCTGAGGGCCTGTGACATCAACCTCGCCTGTAATCCCACATGTGAATCCCCCATCTCGCCGTCGATCTCGGCTTTGGGTACCAGCGCCGCAACCGAATCTATCACTATCACATCGATCGCGCCGCTTCTGACAAGGGCTTCGGAAATTTCAAGGGCCTGTTCGCCGGTATCAGGCTGCGAGACAATGAGATTTTCTATATCAACTCCGAGCTTTTTAGCATAAACGGGATCAAGGGCATGCTCAGCATCGATAAAAGCCGCTTCCCCTCCTGATTTCTGCGCTTCAGCGATAATATGCAATGCTACGTTGGTCTTTCCCGATGCTTCCGGACCGAATATCTCTACAATCCTCCCCCTTGGAACTCCACCC
>CAZCKQ010000004.1:0-18611 GCA_964499315.1 uncultured Eubacteriales bacterium
AATTTTATCTTACCTACGTCGGGCAGGGCTTCCATCTTCGGGATGGATTGCGTCGATGAAAGCACGGCGATAAAGCAAAAGGTCGGGTATGTCCCGAGTGAAGTAAACCTATACAAAGAAATGACCGTCAGGGCTATCCTCACATACGCGGCAAGCTTCCGCCGCAATGCCGACAGCTCATACGTAAAGGAGCTGTGCGACCGGTTTGAGCTGGAAACCGGCAAACGGGTCGGCGAGCTGTCGTCCGGTAACAAGAAAAAGGTTGCGATAGTCCAGGCGTTACTTGACCGTCCGAAGCTGCTCATACTTGACGAGCCCACGACCGGTCTCGACCCGCTGATGCAGAACAAGCTGCTGGAATTCCTTACTGTTGTCAACAAGGAGGGGACGACCATCTTCCTGTCCAGCCACAACCTTGCGGAAGTTCAGCGCATATGCAGCCGTGTTGCGATAATACGCGAAGGAAGGATCATCGAGGTTAAGAAACTGACTGAGATCACCGGCAAAAGTCGGATCATCAGGATCAGTTCCGGCGACGGCAATCTTGAAGCAGCCGTCAGGGCTCTTGATGTCCGGGAAATCCGCAAAGCGAACGGGTTCATGGTATTCAAGTATGACAGGCCGATCGATGCATTGATCAAAGCAATTGCGCCATTTAAGATCGACGACATGTTTATTGAGGAATCATCGCTGGAAAGCAGCTTTCTGGATTATTACAGGAAAGGTAATGAACAGGTATGAACGTGTATGCCACTGAGCTAAGACGCCTATCAAAATCTTTCATTTCGTGGTTGGCTGTAATGGTTTTGCTGCTGGGGCTCTTTATGGCTTTCTTCCCTTCGATGGCCAGCAGCGAAATGACCGAAATCGTCAAGGCAAAGCTCGACGCCATACCCGAAGGTTTGAGAAAGGCGTTCGGCATTGATGAATACATTGATTTTTCCGATGTCATGCAGTATTTTTCGTATATCGCGCAATACATCATGATGGCAGCATGCATATACGCGTCGATCTTAGGATCGTCCGCCCTTATTAAAGAAGAGAGCGAAGGCACCATAGAATTCCTCTATGCGCAGCCGGTATCCAGGGCGAAAATCCTATTGGCAAAATTGCAGTCGACATTATCCATTTTGCTGTTGTTCAACATCATCATGTACGCGGCTTCGCTCATATTGTGCGGTATTTTCAGGAAGCCGGGCTATGACTATATCGGTTTATTAACAGTAGTGTTCACCGGTATGACTGCGGTACAAATCGTATTTCTGGCCATCGGTTTGGCCCTGTCGACTGTAATGGCGCGTGCTTCGCAGGCAGTACCTGTCTCACTGGCTTTATTTTTCACAACATTCATATTAGGTACATTTTCATCCATCATCAGCGACCTTGAGTGGCTCAAGTATATATCGCCGTTCAATTACGCCACACCCGCGAATATAGTCAAAAGCGGCGGCAATATTGAAACAGTGTATATAATCCTGATGGCCGGCATAGTTGCCGTAAGCATCGCATTCAGCTTCCTGCGGTACAGAAGCAAGGACCTCAGGATCTGAAGCGGTGAGGGCACGCAAAGGTTTGCGTTCGCAATGGTTTGCGTGCCTCCGCATGTCTTCACCGCAAGGGCTGAATGTACGTCAGATCATAGATATTGCCTGTCATATCTATATCATCGACCTGATATATATCAGTTTTTCCGCCTTTATATGCGGTGATTGTCATTTTGTAGCAGTTCCTGATCCGGACATCGCTCCAGTTTATGGTGCTGGGCGCCAATGGCAGGATGTACTCCCAGCTTAGCCTATTGTCTTTCTGAGTACTATCGAGGTTGAATGTCGTATCTTCAGGGAACTTTATATACCTTCCGGTCTTTTCCTCATATTTATAGACAACACCGTTACTGTCGGTGTACCGCATCGACTCGAGCTCAGGGCTGAACCTGACCGTGACTTTTTCGGCAAAGCCGGTCGTGTCCACAGTTATCCGTACCTTCTCAAGCCCTAAGAACCTATGCGGCTGATTGGCAAGTCTTTTGCCGAACATATCCACCTGCCCGCGCCAGTGGTTCCAGCTTCCTTTAATGGCAACCCCGGTGATCTCAACCTTGTCCGGCGTATACGGGCCAAACACCTTGTACGTCTTATTTCCGGCATTGTCATATGTCTCGGTATGCAGATAAGCATCTGTGCTGAAATTACCGTATACAGCCTCAAACGACGCTGATCCGGAGGTTAACCAGCCTGCCGCAGGCCTGCTTGCGCTGTCGGAAAACCTGTATTCGATTCTGTCGATGCCGCTTAGGTTGTCCGAAGATTCGACAAGCAGCTTCAGACTGTCTTCCGGGCCGCTTTTTTTGGTACATGTAACAGCCGGAGGCGTGCCGTCGATCTTATACACCCCGGCTGACTTATACGATGCGTTCAAACATAAATCCGTCGCCTGGAAGTGCAGGTACCACAGGCCGTCAGCGTCAGCGAGTAATTTGTGCTGATGCCAATTGACGCCGGGTGGAGTTATATCAAGCGATTGCCAACCGGACTGGGGTTTTGCGGCCGATGAGCTGAAAATCCAGCTGAGAGTCTTGAGCCCGCTTCCTCCGGTATCTGAAACGCTCGCGGTAATATCCAGTTTATTGACCCAATCCGAGCTGACGGGGTTGATGGTTATCACAGGCGGAGCCGTATCATAGAAATTCTCCATCCTATATTCCGATATCAGACATCTGCTGCAGGTCCTGATGTACTCGATGACTCCCGGATTTGATCCCTGGGGCTGCAAAATAATCCGGTTTACTGTCCATGGACCCCAGGAATGGCCGACAGCAGGTACGGACACCTTCCTGTGGGCAACAAGCGTACAATATGGGGGCCGCCCCCAGGGAGGGTTGCCATGACCGTATCCGCAAGGGCTTGACGATTCCCACCTGTACCCTGCTGCTGTGCAGCTGGCAGGACAATCATCCGGTTTTACCCCTGTGACGTAGTTATACCCGTTTACCCAACCCTCATATTCAAAGCGGTGCTTCAGACCGTCGCCCCTGTGGTTCATATCGGTGCAGCTGGTCTGCGGATCCCTGTAATCGCACCATTCGCACCTTTTGTGGTATTCGTCGAACGTATCATGGGCGCATGTCTGGTGCCATGTGGTATAGTATTTCCATACATACGAATGCCCTACCAGCGTCAGTTCATCACGCCGTATAGCGCCGCATTTGGAGCATTTGTACTCGACATACCCCTTTAACTGACAGGTGCTGGTCACGGTCTTCTGGTAAACCCATTTGTGGCTGCACGCGGCGCCATATATTCCGGTGGCCGAAATGCACATGAATATGACAATCAATAAGGCTGCAACTTTTGATTTCATTATTGTGGCTATCTCCTTTATTTATTAGTAATGCGCTTTAGAAATCCATACCGCCGAAATCTATATCAAACCCGTATCTTTCATTGTCGAAATCGGCAAAATCCTCGATATCTTTGATTATTAAAATCGGGTCGTCAGGTCCTCCGCTCCCTTGGGAGGTCCCGTTGAATTCGATCATCCACTTGCCTTCATACAGCTCAAGAAACTTGAATAAAGTGTGCTCATGGACGCCGCCGCCGTTGTCTGTGCTCATGAACCTGATATTGGCAAGCTTCCTTTGGGGGTTGATATCAATGACTTCTATAAACATCCTGACGGCTCTTGTGCAATATTGCTGGTATGGGTTGTACAGCCTGTTTTCAGGCGCACGCATGTAAAAATCCTTGAAATCATCGAAGTATTCCACGTATTCGAGCATAGTGTAATACTCGCATGCTTCGTCAAGCTTCCCCGACATCTCAAGCATAAAAGCATTCTGTACCATGGTTCTCAAATCATCAGTCGAATACACAGGCGTGAATTTGTGCATTTGCCTGGCTTCGGCCAAATATTTTTCGTGCATTAGGTTGCAGAAGATCTTCTTCAGTTCCTGCTCCTTATCGCGATAAGTTTGCGATACTTTGGGGAAATCGCACTGTGCCATGAATCTTGCCAGCATCACGAATGCTTCCGCCCGCTTTATCGCTGACAAAGGCCTGAAAATATTGCCCGGATATCCTTTGATTATTCCGTAATTAAAAGCCTTTCGTACCCAGTCTTTATTTTTGCAATAATCAATATCGGTGAATGGCTCCTCCTGCATCCCGTTACCGGTCGGTTCCGCGATGAGGAAAGGGCTCATCATCGCAGCCGCTTCGAAACGGGTTATGGGGCCGTCCATATCGGCATTGTCATCGAGGAACTCTTTCAGTGCGTTAAGTCCGGGATGCATGCATCCCTCTACATTTGGCGCGTCAGCCAACCCGGCCATCCCGTAGCGTCCTGACAACCTGCGCCATTCGCCGTAAGCCCATGACCTCGTAAAATCATACCCGTTAAAGGTATCTTTTTGCCCTGTGCCGTCATCCCACGGTACGTCAGGGTCGAACAGCATTCCCATTTTGTCGGTCACCCTTGCCAGTATCGCGATAAACTCGATCCTCGATACTGTCTTGTCCGGCCTGAAGGAACCGTCCGGATACCCCAAGGCTATACCGGCATCCTTAAGCCTTGCTATTTCATCAAATGCCCAGTGTTTTGCATTCATATCCTTAAAGATGAAGACCCCCGGGGTTCCCGCAGCCGCACCCGGAAACGGCGTCAAAGCCAATATGATACATATACTGCAGCACATGAGACGCAACATGACCTTCCTGAAACGCACTATACCTGGAATTATACCTACCACCGCCTTTTTTGTGCAGCTCGAATAGCCGCTGTAATTATATTACATTAATGGATATATTATACTATATCGCAGATGAGATAACAATATATTCCAATAGAATTGACGATAAAATTTGATGATAAAATTTGCCCTTAAAAAGTAATGACCCCGGAATGCTTTCTTATAAGCAATTCCGGGGCTTTTATCTTTTGTTTATTACCAGCCGGTGATAAGGGCCGGTGTTATGGCTACACGATTAACATTGCCGTCAGTTCAATGTTGCAGCCTGGAGTATTATTCTTCCGAAAGTCGGGTTATATGCCTTACTGATAGTCAGTTTCACGGTCAACGTCTGCAAATCGAGGGAGGATTTATATTTCAAAGTCAGAACCTTGCATGACAGACCTGAAGGTGAATCGACGCTGCATTTGTACACAGCGGCGCTGCTATCGCTGAGAAAGGCTTCCACGCCGACTTTCGAATACCACGCGCCGAGATAAATTTTTAGCGTCTTTTCCGTTGTGGATGCGGGAACCGTTATCTGAAGGCCATTTGACTCACCTGTCAGATATATGGCCGAAGTATTGTCTGTTGCCGAAGCTACCGGAGCGCCGCCTGTCCATGAGAAAAGTACCGGGGCGGACGGCTGCCATGACGCTGCGCCGCTGCCTATTATACTGAAATTGCTTATTTGCTGTACCGCTGATGCTGTCGTGGTGGGCGACGCCGCAGGCGATGCCGACGGTGTTACAGAAGGAGACGGAGATGGCGATGCCGACGGCGTAACAGTCGGTGTTACCGACGCCTTTCTGTTGAAACTGGAGGCATCCGCATAGCCCCAATGTGCCCAGTCGGCCGTACCTGTACTCAAGACCACGCTTCCGGGCGCGGTCTGTGTAGATCCTTTGATTGCTCCCTGACTGTTGAAGTCCTTCACGACATCAACCCGGTCAATTGTGACCGCAGCACCTGAAGAGCTCGCATTCTTATCTCCTGTTACTTTCACTTTCAGGACATGCTCCTTTTTCGGGAGGAATGAACTTGCATAAAGCAGAACATCGTCTGTCCGCGAAGCATTGTAAAGGTCTATGACAACCTCCGGCCCTCCGTCGATCGAAACGGCCGCTTTACCCTGATCGGGACCTTTAGCGCCGTAAAGCTTTATCTGTATGCCTGTGAATTTGAATTCACTGTAAGCGCCTTGCGTTGACGATTTATGCACGTCATTCTTGAACGCCCCCTGCTGCTGCGTGTAGCTCCAATCCGCCGTGTTAAAATAATTGAATTGCATGGGGCCTGCACCGGTTACATTGTCATTGATCGAAGAGACCTTGCGATCATCAATAATAATCGTTCCTGTTGCCGGATCCACAAGGACTTTACATTTCAGGATTTTAGATATCAGACTTATAGGGACGAACATCCTTTTATTATTGAAGTTCGTATACGAATCGAGGTCGACCTGCGTGCCATTCACGGTGACGGTCCGGCTCCAGGGCTTTATTACGATTGTTATATCATTTTTTACGATAGTAATAGTGTTGTTTTTGGAATCCTGGGTCAACTTAGCTCCGAGCGCCTTTGTCACTGCATTTACAGGTATGAGCATCCGCCCTGCCTTTATGACCGGAGCCGCTTCAAGGCTGATCTCACTTCCGTTCACAAAAACACTGCAGTTTTTAACTTTATGTTTTTTCTTGAGCTGTATGATCTGGTTGAAAAGGTTGAGCTGCTGCTCATCGAGGGCATGATACTTTTTAAGCAACTCTTTTAGGTATTTGTATTGATCCGAATATGACTTCCATGATTTGTTATGCCCATTATCCTTGTCATTTTGGGCGAAGACCGAAACTGAAGCTGCCAGCATCAATACTGCAATAACTACGCATAAGACCTTTTTCACTAGTAATGGCTTTTTCATTAGATAAACCTCCTACGGAACAAATGGCTTCAAAATATATTTTCGAAAATGGCAATGGAAAATGAGGGGTAGATTGGAATTGTAATATTCATGTAATATTGGTGTATAATCCGGAAATCGGCGTCGGGCGGATTGCATTTTGCTCTGATTCCGATATAATAGTAACTTGTATAGGCTGGTCATTGCAACATAAAACCGGCTTAAGCAATAATTAAAGATAGCAATAATAAAAGGATAGTGATCAACAATGCAAAAATGCGTAAATGCGATCGTTGCCCAGTCGGGCGGACCTACTCCGGTCATCAACAATTCACTCAGAGGCGTCATTGAAGCCTGCGCCGAATACAAAGACAAGATCGGCACCGTATACGCCGGTTATCATGGAGTCGAGGGGATCCTGACAGAGGACCTGCTGGACCTCAGCAACCAGCCGGAAGAGGAGATACGCCTGCTCAGGACGACGCCGGCTGCCGGATCGATAGGAACTTGCAGGTACAAGCTGAAGAAAACACAGCAGGAAGACTTCGACAGGGTCATCGAGGTGCTCAAAGCCCATAATATAGGCTATCTATTCTATATTGGCGGCAACGATTCGATGGATACCGCCAATAAGATCAGCATCCTTGCCCGGGAAAAAGGACTTGACCTCGTTGCCACAGGCGTTCCCAAGACCATCGATAACGACGTCGGTGATTCAGAATTCAAACTGATCGACCATACCCCGGGATACGGAAGCGTGGCGCGTTACTGGGCATCATACATACAGAACGCGAACGAGGAGAATGCCGGTTCTTCACCGTCCGATCCGGTGCTTGTAAAACAGGCAATGGGCAGGAAGATCGGCTTCATACCTGCCGCGGCAAGGCTTGCCGACCCGAAGAGGGAGATGCCGCTCCAGATTTATATGGCAGAATCCAAACTCAGCCTGGAACAACTCGCCGAAAAAATAAATGCACAGCTCAAGAGCGCCTGAAGGGCAGCGGTTGTTGTCAGCGAAGGCTTGGCGATTTCCGATATCGGAGACACCAAGGATTCGTTCGGGCATACGCAATTCAGCGCAAGCCAGACTACTGTCTCCCAGACCCTGGTCAATTACCTGAACAGGGTGGGCATAAAAGCAAGAGGATCAGCCAGAGGGCAGGTCTCGGGAACCGACCAGCGTGATTCGATAAGCTTCGCTTCGGTCGTGGACCTTGACGAAGCGTACAAACTCGGGCAGAAAGCGGTCGAGATAGCCATGGAGGACGGTAACGGCTTTATGTCGACGATACTGCGCAAACCCGGGAAGATATATAATGTGGAATAGGATAAGGTGTCGCTTGAGCTCGTCGCGAATTCGGAGAGGTCATTCCCGGAGGCTTGGATCTCAGAGCAAAGAAATGACGTAACCGATGAATTCATAAGGTATGCGCGGCCGTTGATCGGTGAAGATTGGGCAAGCATACCGATGATCGGGGGTCTGATGCGCTTCTCCCGCATAAAGCCCATATTTGCTGAAAAGAAGCTCAAGCCGTACGTCCCGCAGGCTTACAGGAAAGGCTGATTGAACATTAACAATAAATATTAGCACAGGAGGGTTAACAGGATGTCCGAAATACCGAAAGCATTCCAGGAGTTCAAAAAAGAGCATGATTTTCTGGTGGCGATCGATTCCGATGGTTGCGCCTTTGATACGATGGAGATCAAGCATAAAGAGTGTTTCATCCCCAACATCATCAATGAATGGGGACTGCAGGCCATTTCCAAATATGCGCGGGAAGCGGCCGAATTCGTGAACCTGTATTCCAAGTGGAGAGGCATCAACCGTTTTCCTGCGCTGATCGATGCCATCGACCTCGTCGCCGAAAGGGAAGAGGTTAAAAAGCGCGGATTTAAAATGCCGGAAACGGGCTCGCTGCGAAAATGGATCGAGACCGAGACCAAGCTGGGCAACCCGGCGCTTGAAGAAATCGTAAAGAAGACGGGCGATCCGGTGCTTGAAAGGGCGTTGAAATGGTCAAAGGCGGTCAACAAATCGGTTGCCGACATTGTGAGGGACGTGCCTCCGTTCCCATTTGTCAGGGAGAGCCTCGAAAGACTGGCCGGATGCGCCGATATCATCGTTGTTTCGGCTACTCCCGGAGAGGCGCTTGTTAGGGAATGGAACGAGCACGGTATTGCAAAACATATAAAGATCATCGCCGGACAGGAAATGGGCAACAAGAAGGACTGCATCTCGTATGCCAAGGCTAAAGGGTATTCCGATGAAAAGGTGATCATGATAGGCGACGCACCCGGAGATATGAAGGCGGCAAAGGCCAACAACGCACTCTTCTATCCGATTAACCCGGGTAACGAGGATGCCTCTTGGCAGCGGTTCTATAATGAAGCCATGGATAAGTTCTTAAACGGAAAATATGCCGGAACATACGAAGAAAAGCTGATTGCCGAATTCGACAGTTACCTGCCTTCGGTCCCGCCATGGAAACTCAAAAAGGTTTCCGGCTAAATCAGCCGGTTAAATCAGAATCGATTGCCATCGACTTAGGATTGATTTCTCAATATTGTTTTTGGAGGGATTATAGAATGTCCAGCGCAGATATCGGAATGATAGGTCTTGGTGTCATGGGCGAGAACCTCGCCATGAACATGGAAAGCAAAGGATTCACCGTCTCGGTGTTCAACCGCATAATCGAGCTCGAGAGGGTGACGGAATTCGTACAGGGACGCGCCAAAGGCAAAAAGATAATCGGTACTTATTCCGCCGAGGAATTTGTAAAATCGTTGAAAAAACCGCGGATCATCATGATGATGGTCAAGGCGGGAAAACCGGTGGATGATTTCATCGAAATGCTGCTGCCATTCCTGGAAAGCGGAGATATTTTGATTGACGGCGGCAACTCACATTTCCCCGATACGATGCGCCGAACCGCATATGTGGAAGGCAAAGGCCTTTTGTATATCGGGACCGGCGTTTCAGGCGGTGAGGAAGGGGCGCTGAAGGGCCCCAGCATCATGCCCGGCGGCTCGCCGGCGGCATGGCCGCGCGTAAAGCCTGTTTTGCAGGCTATCGCGGCTAAACTTGAGGATGGCACACCTTGCTGCGACTGGGTCGGTGAAAACGGCGCCGGCCATTTCGTGAAGATGGTGCACAATGGAATCGAGTACGGCGATATGCAGCTTATATGCGAAGCATACCAGCTTATGAAGGACCTGCTGGGGATGTCGGCCGACGAGATGCATGAGGTCTTTAAATCATGGAATGAAGGGGAGCTCAACAGTTACCTCATAGAGATAACAAGGGATATCCTGGCGTACAAGGATAAAGACGGCCTGCCGCTGGTAGACAAGATTTTGGATACTGCCGGGCAGAAGGGTACCGGCAAATGGACGGTGGTATCTTCGCTGGACGAGGGCGTTCCGCTTACATTGATCGGCGAGGCCGTATTCGCCAGATGTCTGTCGGCTATGAAGGACGAGCGGATAAAGGCATCAAAGGTAATCAGCGGGCCCGCTGCGGACCCTGTTGCCGTAGCCGCTGCCGACTCCGCAGCCGCTGCTGACGCTGCTTCTGCAGCTCCTGCATTCAAAGGTAATAAAGCTGAGTTTATAGAAGATATTCGAAGAGCGCTATACGCGTCTAAAATCATTTCTTACGCCCAAGGTTATGTGCTTATTCGTTCCGCAGCCAAGACATACGGCTGGAACCTCAATTATGGCGGTATCGCGCTGGTATGGCGCGGCGGCTGCATCATTAGGTCGGTCTTCCTCGGTAAGATAAAAGAAGCATTCGATAATGACCCGAAGCTCACAAATCTGCTGCTTGACCCATTCTTCAAGCAAAAGGTCGAATCTTCGCAGGCAAGCTGGAGAAGAGTAGTAGCCACCGCTGTGACAAACGGCGTACCGATCCCTGCAATGGCAGCGGCTCTGAGTTATTTCGACGGATTCAGGTGCGGAAGGCTTCCTGCCAACCTGCTGCAGGCACAACGCGACTATTTCGGGGCGCATACCTATGAACGCCTCGACAAACCACGCGGAGAGTTTTTCCACACGAATTGGACCGGGCGCGGCGGCACGACTACTTCATCAACTTACAACGCCTGACGCCTGAATGCCTGATGCCTGAATGCCTGACGCCTGGATGCCTGATGCCTGAATGCCTGACGCCTGAATGCTTGATGCTTAATGTCTACGCAATAATGCGCCGCCTTATGCCAACTGTGCAAAATTTGAGGTAATGCACATAATATTGTTAAGCATTACCATTTAACTTGTACATTAGTAAATGTTTTGGTCAGTTTCAGTTGTCAATCTACCATATTATACCAGAATAATCACGCATTACCTCAATTTTTGCACACCTCGGCACACCTCGGCACACCTCGCACACTCTCGTCAGTATGAGGTGAGGATTTTTGCGGGCCGATGGATTGACGCAGCAGTGGCCGTAATGCGCCGCTTATCACGCTTTATCACGCTACCTTACGGCGCGGCCCGTGCGCGGCCGTGAAGGCCCGTGCCCGCCCGTGCGCCGCCCGTGCGCCGCCGGATAAAGCGTCAGAAGCAAGCAGTACAAGGAAAGCGAGCCTCGATGCGCGGAGTTTATACGTGATAAATGAGCACAGCAGAGGCGATGCTTGACGCCGTAATGCGCCGCTTATCATGCTTTATCACGCTTTATCACGCTTTATCCATGATGAGCTTGTATTCGATGGAATCAACCAGCGCCTTCCAGCTGGCTTCGATAATGTCGGTCGAAACGCCTATTGTGGTCCAGTTTTCCTTGCCGTCGGTCGATTCTATAAGGACTCTCACTTTGGCGGCTGTCGCCGATTCCGAATCCAGAACGCGCACTTTATAATCCGTCAGTTTGACTTTTCGCACCTGCGGATAAAACTTCTCAAGGGCTTTCCTCAGCGCATTATCAAGCGCATTCACGGGTCCGTCGCCCTCGGCGGCGGTGATTTCTTCCTGATTGCCTACTCTTATCTTGATCATGGCGGAAGAACTGACGTCATTGATCGAGGGCTCGCTTACCATCACTTTGAATTCTTTGAGCTCAAAGAACGGATGATATTTCCCCAGAATCTTCCTTATAATTATCTCAAATGAGCTCTCTGCGGCTTCATACTGGTAACCTTCATGTTCCATCTCCTTGAGTTTCTCAAGGACAAGCTTGGTCTCGGGTGAGTCCCTTTTTATAGAGTCATCGATTTTCTTCATTATACTGAGCACAGCGCTGCGCCCTGCGACCTCCGACATGAGGAATATCCTCTCATTGCCGACGGATTCGGGGGAAACATGCTCGTATGCGGATGTATGCTTGCTTACGGCATCGGCGTGCATCCCGGCCTTGTGTGAAAATGCGCAGCTGCCGACATAGGGGGAGCGCTCGTCATGCATAACATTCGTAATCTCACTTATGAACCTTGAAACCGAAGTAATCATCTGCATTCTTTCAGCGGGTATGCAATCATAACCGAGCTTTAACTGGAGATCCGGGATTATAATACAAAGGTTGGCGTTGCCGCATCTCTCACCGTATCCGTTCATTGTTCCCTGAACCTGCACGGCGCCGGCCTGTACGGCCATTATGGAATTGGCTACGGCCAGCCCCGTATCATTATGGCTATGTATCCCGATCGGAATATCAAATTCGGAAACCACCTTTGACGTTATGTTATAGATTTCCATCGGGAAAGATCCGCCGGTGGTGTCGCAAAGGCACAGGCTGTCAGCTCCCGCGTCATATGCGGCCTTTAATGTTTTGATGGCATAATCGGGATTACTCCTGTATCCCTCGAAAAACAGTTCGGCATCAAAGACAACTTCCCTGTCCCTCGCTTTCAGATAACTGATCGTATCAAAAATCATCCTGAGGTTTTCATCCAGCGTCGTCCGAAGAATATCGGTTACATGGAAATCCCAGCTCTTGCCGAATATAGCTATTGCGGGGGCTTCGGTGCCAAGGAGCGACGATATGTTGACATCGGCATCGGCCTTTACATTTACGCGCCGTGTGCTCCCGAAGGCTATCAGTCTTGATTTTTTCAAATCATAATTCTTCACCCTGTTGAAAAACTCAATATCCTTAGGATTAGAAAACGGGTTGCCGGCTTCAATATAATCCACGCCCAGCATCGTCAGCCTATCGACAATCTTGAGTTTGTCTTCCACACTGAAGGATACGCCCTGCGCCTGGGCGCCGTCTCTTAACGTAGAATCGTATATGATTATCTTTTTCATCATTACATCCGCTCCTCGCCCTCAAGCTTAGATTTGAGCATTGATTTCAGCATTGATTTGAGCTTATCCTCACCGAATTCCCCAAGCGCCCTGTTAATGGCATTGAGGTAAGCCTTTACGCTTGCTTCGATGACATCAGTGCTTATACCTCTGCCCACAAAACTTTTCCCATCGGCAGATACCCTGACAGTGGCTTCGCCAAGGGCATCCGTCCCCTCCGTAACGGCCCTGAGGCTATAATCCTGAAGCGACATCTTGAAACCCACAGCCCTCTCGATGGCGTTGAAAGCAGCATCAACAGGTCCGTCGCCCGTGGCGGCCTCGGTAATGGTCTTATCATTTCGTTTCAATATTATCATCGCTGTTGCAATGACCTTATTCCCGCTGCTGATCTGGAAGCTTTCAAGCTCGAATATTTCAGGTATCTTTGACACCTTCTCGCCGATAAACGCCTCAATATCTTCATCCAATACTACTTTTTTCCTGTCAGCCAGCGACTTGAACTTTTCAAAAGCCGCCTGTATCTCATTAGGCGAAAGTGAATGCCCCATTTCCCTAAGACGTTCCTCGAAGGCATGCCGGCCGGAATGCTTTCCAAGCACGAGCCTGTTCTGTGTCAGCCCTACCGACTCTGGTGTCATTATCTCGTATGTGCTCTTTTCCGAAAGCACGCCGTGCTGGTGTATCCCGGATTCATGCGCAAAGGCGTTGGCGCCGACGATGGCCTTGTTCGGCTGGGTCGAGACTCCGGTCAGATTGATGACAAGCTTGCTGGTTCTCGTTATTTGTGTAGTATCAATGCTGTTTGCAAAGCCTTCGTAGTAGTCACGCCTCGTATTCAAGCCCATGACGACCTCTTCGAGCGCGGCGTTGCCTGCGCGTTCCCCAAGGCCGTTTATTGTGCATTCCACCTGATTGGCGCCGTTTTCGACCGCCGAAAGCGAGTTGGCCACGGCCAGACCAAGATCGTTGTGGCAATGGACGCTGAGATTGGCTTTGCCAATGTTAGGCACATTCTCGATGATGCCTTTAATCAGCCTCCCGAATTCAAGCGGCATTGCATAACCGACCGTATCAGGGATGTTTATCACGGTAGCGCCGGCCTTGATCACAGCTTCAATGATCCTATAGAGGAATTCGACACGCGTCCTGCTGGCGTCTTCCGGGGAAAATTCCACCTTCGGGCAATTCTTCCTGGCATACCTGACCATCTGAACTGCGCGCTCAAAAACCTGATCTTCTGTCATTTTCAGCTTATACTTCATGTGAATATCCGATGTCGCGATAAACGTATGTATCATCGGGTCGTCGGAATACTTCACTGCCTCCCACGACCTGTCGATATCCTTCTCTATCGCCCTGCTGAGGCTTGAAACGGTCACACCTTTGACATTCTGCGCTATGGCCTTCACCGCCTCGAAATCCCCCTCGGAGCTAATGGCAAATCCCGCCTCTATGGCATCGACTCCGAGTTTGGCAAGCTGCCTTGCTATCTCAAGCTTCTCCCGGATGTTCAGGTTGACTCCTGGCGTCTGTTCCCCGTCCCTCAATGTTGTATCAAGAATTATGATCTTTTTTGCTGACATATTACCACCTTATTCCTTTCCATTGAACCTCATTCTTTTCCATTGGCCGTAATGATCCTGTTCCCGCGTTCTATGGCAATTATCCCCGTACGTACGACCTCGCGTATGCCAAACTGTTTGAGCATTCCTTCCAGCGCAGAGACCTTTTCAGAATCGCCTGACGCCTCAATAGTAAGCGTGTTCACGGAGACGTCGATGATTTTGGCCCTGAATATCTCAACAAGCTGAATTATCTCTGCCCTCGTCGTCGCGGTCGCATTCACCTTCATCAGCGTCAGTTCCCTTGTGACCGAGTTTGAGCTGTCAAGCTGCTTGATCTTAATTACATCAATCAGCTTGTTCAATTGCTTACTGACCTGCTCGACGGTATATTCATCACCGTCGACAACGATCGTCATCCTCGAAACTCCCGGATCGTCGGTAATGCCGACGGCAAGACTGTCGATATTGAAGCCCCGCCTGCTGAACAGACCGGCCACTCTTGACAATACCCCCGCATGGTTTTCAACCAGCACTGATAGAATATGTTTCGCCATTGTATCTTCCTCCCGTACAGGAATTGATAAATTATAATGTACTTTACAGCGTTGATATTGATGTTTTATAGCGTTGATTCTTCCGGATCAACGATACACTCGAGTATATATGTCCCTTTGGAAGCAAGCATCTTCTCCAGAGCCGCCTCCGCGCCATCGTCTGAAGCCAGCCTGTCGCCCTTAAAACCATAAGCTTCAGCAATTTTTATAAAGTCGGGGTTGCTGTCGAGGAACACCTGCGAATACCTGCAGCCGTATCCTGTCTTCTGAAGCTCGCGGACCATACCTAGCCTCGAATTGTTGAAGATGATTATTTTTATATCCAGCTTTTCCTGCTTGATGGTCCCGAGTTCCTGTATTGACATCTGGAAACTTCCGTCACCGCTTACCACTACGACCGGAGATCCGGGCCTCCCGATTTTGGCGCCTATGGCCGACGGCAGCCCGTAACCCATGGTGCCCATCCCACCCGAAGTCAGAAAAGTCCTTGGTTTCGTAACTTTATAATTATTGGCCGCCCATATCTGGTTCTGGCCGACTTCTGTCGTTATGACCGCGTCGCCCTTAATCATGTCGGATAATTTGCCCAGAAGAAGCTTCGGATTGACGAAATCCTTCCGCGGCGTCAGGCTGCGCTTCCTGCCGTACTCTTTCAATATGCTTTCCAGTTCCTCCGTCCACTGATTAACACTGCCGGGACGGACAATTTCGAGCAGTTTGGCTAATACGTACTTGACATCGCCTACGATCGGGATTGCGGTGCCGATATTCTTTCCTATCTCGGCGGGGTCAATATCTATATGGATCACCGTTGCCTTCTCAGCAACGTCCCTCGCGGCCCCCATCGCCCTGTCGCCCACTCTCGCGCCGATAACAACCAAAAGGTCGGTATTATTCAATGCATAGTTGGCGGGCCGGCTGCCATGGGAACCGAGCATTCCCAAATAAAACCGGTGCTTGGACGGTATCGACCCTATCCCCATAAGTGTCGTCACAACCGGTATGCTGCACTTTTCAGCAAACGACACAAGCTCATCGGAGGCATTGGCTGTGATTACGCCGCCGCCGGCGCAGATGACCGGCCGTTCGGCAGCGGTTATCGCCTCGGCTGCCTTCCTTATCTGTATGGCATGGCCTTTATACGTCGGTTTATATCCTCTGATGGCAACCTTTTCGGGATAATTATATTCTATGGTCTCCTTCTGCACGTCAATAGGCACATCGATAAGGACTGGGCCGGGCCTGCCGGTGGAGGCTATATGGAACGCTTCACGCATCACTCTGGGAAGGTCGGAAGCCTTCTTTACAAGATAACTATGCTTGCAGAATGGGATAGTCGCCCCTGTGATATCGGCCTCCTGGAATACATCCCGGCCAATGAGCGCGCTCGTCACCTGTCCTGTAATAGCCACTACGGGTATCGAATCCATATACGCGGTCGCTATACCCGTAATCAAATTCGTAGCGCCGGGTCCGGATGTGGCCACGCAGACACCCACCTTGCCGGTGACGCGCGCATAACCGCTGGCAGCGTTGACCGCTCCCTGCTCGTATCTCGAAAGCACATGCCGTATCCCCGATCCGATGAGCGCATCGTAAAAAGGGCAAATGGCCGCGCCGGGATAACCGAACATGACCTTCACATTTTCCTTTTTCAATGATTCAATTATAGCCTGCGCGCCCGTCATAATATTGACTCCTTAAATTTAAAACACCTTAAATATAAAACCCCTCGCTCCTGAAACATATCAGGGACGAAGGGATATACTCCGCGGTACCACCCTGTTTCGGTATCGTAATACGTTTTAGTATTGTAAATTGTAATATGTCTTAGTATTACAATACCCTCAACAGCGCATCATTCATGCACATTTGTTTATAACGGTACGCCCGCCGATATCTACTCTTGGTATTCCTCTCTGTCGATACTCCTGTCTGTCGATACCGGAACTCCGGAATGAGCTATCCATACGTCTCTATCCGCCGATTTGCACCATCCACCGGCTCTCTACGCAATATCAACGTATCTTTTTTCCTTCATCGCCAATATATAATTGTATAACATTCTACCAGCGTCATCCGAACGTGTCAAGTCAAGGCTTTAAAAAAAATATATTTTAGAGTGGCATGGCTGCATGCAGGTGAATCAGGTGCGCAGGTGAATCAGGTTGCGAATAGCATCCATGTTTATTAGAGCAATAAATAAGCTACAAATATATACGCGATTGTGTTTTGCCTTCGATCTTACCGATACCATAGCCATAACAAAACGATTGGTACATACTTGAGATAATCAGCTTTCCGAGAAAATCCCTTTCTTCCACATTCAATCCGACATCCATAGCCTCTATGAAATAACGGGCTTTTTCCGCAGCAATCATCTTTATTGCCTCACGCGTCCCTACCAAGTCGTTTTTCAGCTTCTCCCTGGCATGCTTGAGGTATTCCTTGATGGTCTTTTCAAACTCAGTTGAATTCATATTTTATCTTTCAATCGAACCTTCCTTTGTTTTTTCAGAAAGAGTGCAATTCACATCCATAGATTTACCACCGGATAAATGAGTGATCTTCACAGCATCTCCGGGATTCTTGCCATAAATCAAGCACCTGAGCTGCATCATCGTATTCACTTTAACACCGTCAACCTCTGTGATTATGCACCCGACTTTCAGGCCGCTTTTAGCCGCGGGACCGTTTTTATCAATATTTGCTACGTATATGCCGTTATCTACTTTATTATTACTATCTATAAACGGTATCGCCTCTTTATCATACGCAAACAACCCGAGATAGGGCTCTTTGAATCCGCCTGTCTGTTCAAGTTTTTTTATGATAGGTATCACTATGTTGACAGGTATCGCAAAGCCTATCGCCTCAGCGCCGGCCACTTTTATCGTATTGATCCCGACCACTTGGCCCTGCGAGTTGAGGAGGGGTCCGCCGCTGTTGCCGGGATTGATGCTGGCATCGGTCTGGATGAGGTCTTCCATGAAGTTTGCTGCACCGTTTGATTCGATTTTGATTGTCCTATTGAGCGCGCTGATAATGCCCGATGTAACCGACCTCTGGAGCTGGAGCCCCAATGGATTTCCTATGGCAACGGCGGTTTCCCCGACCTGCAGCTTATCCGCATCACCGAGAGGAATGACGGTAAGCTTGTCGGCGGCTATTTTTACTATTGCCAGATCGATGACAGGGTCCGACCAAACCGTAACACCATCTACATTTCGTCCGTCAATAAGCGAAACGACCACTTTTTCGGCATTGCCCCCGGCAACATGGTTATTCGTCAGGATATATCCTTTGTTGCTGATGATAACACCGGATCCGATTCCCCACCTCTCCTCACCCTGGCTGCTGAACATCATCTTTTCATCGGCCTTGAGCACCGATATTCCAACAACGCCGGGTACTGCCGTCTTGGCGACCGAAGCCACTGCCGATATGGCCGGAGCCCCCGACGTTCCCGGCGCTGGTGTCACTGAAGCCGCGGGTGTTACACCCGGGTTTACTTCGGCGGATATGTTCTGCGGTTTGGGAGTGCCCGACACGCCCGGCGATTGCGGTGTCCCGACATTTTTCATGATGAAGTTGGCTGCGACTAGGAACATCGC
>CAZCKQ010000005.1:0-18587 GCA_964499315.1 uncultured Eubacteriales bacterium
GGCGGCATACGCGGAAAAAAGGATAACAGGATCTCCGCTGCCGGTTTTGGAAGGCGGCGTCGTCATTATAATATTTTCTACGCCTGCGACCTTTGCCGGCACAGCGTTCATCAGCACGGAAGACGGAAGGGGCGCCGTGCCGCCCGGAACATATATCCCCGCGTATTCAACAGGCCGGTATAGCTGGCCGAGTGTGACGCCTTCCTGCCCGGTCACGGACCATGACTTTTCAAGCTGCTTTTCATGGAATGCGCGGATATTTGCGCATGCCCGTCTTATAGCGCCCGCAAGTTCCGGATCAACTGCCTCACATGCCGATTCGATCTGGCCCCGGCTGACTTCGGATTTCCCTGCAGGAATGGCAACGCCATCGAATTTCGCGGTGTATTCCGATACGGCGTCATCCCCGCGGCTGCGGACATCATCAACAATACCCTCCACAGTCTGCAGCAGCTGCTTCGAGCCCAGTCTGTCCCTTGACATTAACGCATTTATATATTCGCGTTCATCAGTATCGCTATTTACTTTAATGACCTTTAACATAATATTGCCCTGAATCCTTCAATAATTTTTCCTATCTCTTCGCTCTTCATCTTCATGCTCACCCTGTTTACCACAAGCCTGGCGCTCAGATCGGCAATCGTATCATATACGACCAGACCGTTATCCTTTAGAGTATTGCCTGTCTCGACCAGATCGACGATCAGCTCCGAAAGCCCTACAAGCGGCGCCAGCTCCACCGAACCCCCAAGCCTGATGATCTCGACGGTTTCGCCTCTTTTATGCGCAAAATACTCCCGGGCGATCCTCGGATACTTGGTAGCCACCCTTTTGTGACTCATCCTGTTGATATTGTCCTTTAAATTGTCAGGTCCCGCAAGTACCATCCTGCATTTTGCAAACCCCAGGTCCAATACCTCATAGAGGTCCCTTGCTTCTTCAAGCAGGGTATCCTTGCCGACTATACCCAGATCCGCCGCCCCATACTCCACGTATGTCGGGACATCCACAGGCTTTACGAGATAAAAGCGGAACTTCGAGGCATCATCGGTAAAAATCAGCTTCCGCGTATCTCCATGTAATCCCGCGCAGTTTATACCGATCTTTTCGAAAAACCTTACCGATGAATCCGCCAGTCTGCCTTTTGCCAATGCAACATTAATATATTTCATATTATCATCCTTGCCCCCCAAAAAGCTCCGTCATACTCGTTTGCTTCACGACGCCGGTCCGGGTATGGCATATTCTTATGTCATCTTCCCGTCCGACGTCGATTATCCTGTCGATGCCTCTCTCCAAGGCGCTTTCCATCAACTCGGGAAGCTCTTTACTCATTACATCGGTCTCGACGGCAATCCCGCTCTGCCTTAATTTGTCACAGATACGGAAGGCAGTTTTCCTGCCTTTACCCCTATATGTTACGGCAACTACCGACGCGTCCCGGTTTGTGAGACGACCTTGCCTCTCAAGCGCCGTCATCACCATATTAACGCCAAGGGAAAACCCTGTCGCGGGGCACTTCTTGCCAAATCTGCCGACAACGCCGTCGTACCTGCCGCCGCTTAAGACCGGGAATCCGACGCCGTATGTGAATCCCCTGAATATGATGCCGGTATAGTATTCAAGGCTCTGTACCATCCCAAGGTCGATCGAGACATACCGTCCGACGCCATATTCATCCAGAAGGGAGAGCACCTTTCCGATGTATTCAAGTGATTGTTTCGAACGCTTATTAGATACCTTTGCGTTCAAATCGGCTATCAGTTCCCTGCTCCCAAACAGCCCCGGCAATCCTGTGATAATGGTCTCAAGCTCCGGTTTGAGGCAGCGTCTTTCCACTATTTCCTGCAATCCGATGAAGTCTTTGCCGTCGATGAACGAAAGCACCAAGTCCCGGTCTTCAGAAGAAAAGCCCGCCTCATCCATTAATCCTTTAAAGAAACCGACGTGGCCGATATCAAGCCTGATATCCTCAATCCCCATACTCTTCAAAGCGTTTATGGAAACAGCGATGATTTCTGCATCCGCTTCCGGCGTCGATGCGCCCAGCAGCTCGATGCCGGCCTGTGTGAATTCCTTCTGCTTACCTCCGCCTGACTCGTTATACCGGTATACATTGCCTATGTACGAAAATCTAAGCGGAAATCGGGATTCCTTATATTTCGTTGCGGCGATGCGGGCCACCGGTATGGTCATATCAGGCCTCATCACCAATAGCCTGCCCTGACCGTCGGTAAATTTGAACATGGCCTCCTGAGGGACGAAATCACACCCGCCGCCGCAAAACACATCATAATATTCAACAGCAGGCGTCTCTAACTCCATGTAATTGAAAGACTTGAAAAGAGCCCTCAATTTTTGTTCCAGATCCCTCTTGCGCCCGCACTCTTCGATTAAGATATCCTGCATCCCTTCCGGTGTATGGATCCTCCATACGGACATTTTATGCCACCTCCGCCAAAACAGGCGATTAGCCCTGAGTTTTTATCGCAGCATTGCTTTACCTTGATAAATCACTAAATTATAAGAATTATACTAAACCATAGCTGGTTTTGTCAAGCCTATTGCTAAATGATGATAAATGGTATAGACTGTAATTGATATTTTTTTGCAATTCAGGAGGACTTCTTGTTCAAGGATAGGAGAATCATAGATGAATTGAAGCAGAGAAGTATTGAGCTTGAAGCAAAGAATAGGCAGCTTGCCGAAGAAATCCATCGCATCAAACAAAAAAACGCGATTTTAGATAACGAAATTGATACCCTGAAACGGGCGATAGAAGTAAAAGATGAATTTCTTTCAACCATATCGCATGAGCTCAAAACCCCGCTGACCGTTATAAACTCGGCCGTCCAGATCATGGAGATTAATGCCATGAACAAATCCTACGGCAAATTCCTCAACCATACGGCAATTATCAAACGTAACGTATTCAGGCAATTGAGGCTTGTCAACAACCTTCTGGACATTACACGAATAAATGCGGGCAAGATGAGCATCCAAAAGAAGAATCACGATATTGTATTCCTTACAAGGTCTATCACCGAGTCTGTCACAGAATACGCGAAGATGAAGGATCTGTCATTGGATTTTAAAACCGAATTTGACGAAGTGATTATCGGGATAGACGAGGAGAAATACGAAAGGATTATGCTCAACCTGCTTTCCAACGCAATAAAATTCACACCTGCTAAAAAGGCTATAGAAGTAGGCCTCTGCAAAAAGGACGACAAGGTGTGCATTCACGTACGAGACGAGGGGATAGGCATACCTGCAGATAAACAGCACCTTATCTTCAACCGCTTTAACCGGATCGACAACAGCCTTTCCAGAAACGCCGAAGGTACGGGCATAGGCCTTAACCTTGTCAAATCATTCGTTGAAATCCTTGACGGCGAAATCAAAGTCAAAAGCCAAGAAGGCAAAGGCAGCACATTCACGGTCATCCTGCCCGAAAGACCGGCTCAGGAAGACGAATGTGAAAAACAATACCGCAGCAATAATGATAGGCTCATCGACGCTCACAAAATTGAGTTTTCGGATATTTACCCCGATTATTGAGGGTAATCGCCAATCGGCGATTACCTATCCATCAGTTCCCGCGGTATTTCCCTGATAAAACGGGATGGAATGTTGCGGCCTGTTTTGCCGAAAAGTGTCCGTGATACGGCGCCGGTAAGGTATAGTTTCTCCATTGCCCGCGTCATTCCGACATAACACAGGCGCCTCTCCTCCTCCAGTTCGCTTTCTTCCATTATCGAACGGTAGCCCGGGAATACGCCCTCTTCCATGCCTACCATGAATACCACCGGGAATTCAAGTCCCTTTGCGCTATGTAAGGTCATAAGGGCAATGCTGCCCGAACCTGTATCATAACTGTCGATGTCCATCACGAGGGAAACCTGCTCAAGAAAATCCTCGAGCGTGCCTCCTTCATTTTCACTTTCAAATTCCAGAGCCGCGGAAACAAGCTCCTCGATATTCTCCAATCTCGACCGGGCCTCTTCCGTACCTTCCTCTTTCAATTCATCAACCATACCCGTATATTCAAGGACTTTGCCGAGAAGGTCGGATAGCGGCACACTGCCTTTGAATCCTCTTAATTTCTCGATCATTTCAACAAACACCGAGATTTTTGCCCGCGCCCTCTTCAATTCGGGCACGTCCTCCGCTCCCGACAGAAGGTCATAGATGCTGACGCGCCTCGAATCGGCGATTCTTTCGGCTGTTTCAACCGTCGCATCGCCTATGCCGCGCCTCGGTACGTTGATTATCCGTTTTAAGGCAATATTATCGCTTGTATTTGCGATTAGCCTTAAATATGCGGTCACATCCTTGACTTCTTTGCGGTCGTAGAACCTGAGTCCGCCATATATCCGGTACGGGATACCGCGCCTCATAAGGATGTCCTCGATTGCGCGTGACTGGGCGTGTATCCTGTATAATATCGCAAAATCGTTGTATGGCCTCTTTTCGGCAACGACCTTTCTTCTGATTTCCGAAGCGACGAAATCGGCCTCGTCAAGCTCGCTGCCCGTCTGCCGGTATACGATCCTGCATCCGTCTCCCCTATCGGTCCACAGCTTTTTGGACTTCCTGCCAAAGTTGTTTTTTATCACATTATTGGCGGCATTCAGGATAGTACCGGTCGACCGGTAATTCTGCTCGAGCTTAATGACCCTGCAGTTTCTGAATTCTTTTTCAAAATCAAGGATATTCCTGATATTGGCGCCTCTCCAGCCGAAGATCATCTGGTCGTCATCGCCTATGACGCACAGATTGCCGCTCCCCTGCGCCAGAAGACTTATCAGGGAATACTGAGCCGTATTGGTATCCTGATACTCGTCTACAAGGACATATCTGAATTTGCTCTGATAGTAGCTGAGAACGGGCGGATTATCAAGAAGCAGACGTATAGAAGATATGATGATATCGTCAAAATCAAGGGCGTTATTGCGTCTCAATTTGTCCTGGTACAGCTCATATATGCGAGCTACCTTTTCAAGCCTGAAATCCGACGCATAGGCCTTGCGGTAGGTATCCGGCTCAATCAGCTCGTCTTTCGCCTTCCCAATCATATCAAGCACGGACCTGGGCGGGAAATACTTATCGCTCAGGTTCAATTCCTTCAGGCAATCTTTTATGACCGCCAACTGGTCGCTCTGATCGTAAATGGCAAAACCCCTGCTGAAACCGATCTTGTCGATATCTCGCCGCAATATCCTCATGCATGTGGCATGGAAAGTCCCGACCCACATATCGTTCATCATATCCCCGACGAGCTTCTCTATCCTTGCTTTCATCTCACGGGCGGCCTTGTTTGTGAAGGTAAATGCGAGAATATTGGAAGGATGGACGTTTTTATGTTTAACAAGATACGCGATCCTGTGCGTCAGGACGCGCGTCTTGCCGCTTCCCGCGCCTGCAAGGATAAGTAAAGGCCCTTCGGTATGGAGCACCGCGTCCTGCTGTTCCCTGTTCAATCCATTAAGCAGCTCAATATCCATGATCACGAGCCTGACTCAAGAAGACCGTAATCACCGTCTTTTCTGCGGTATACCACGTTGTGCCTGCCTGTCTCCGAGTTTATAAAAAGGAAGAATTCATGCCCGAGCAGATTCATCTGCAGAATTGCTTCTTCTACAGGCATAGGTTTGATAACCAGCTTTTTCATCTTTACGATGCGATATTCGTATTCTTCATCCGTGTCCGAATCACTTAAGAGGATATCGGCATTTGAAACGGCTGCATGGAACCTTTTCCCAAGCCTGGCTTTGTTTCTTTTGATCTGGCTTTCCAGCTTGTCAACCACAAGGTCTATGGAACCGTACATATCCGGACTTTCCATCTCGGCCCGGATTATTATGCCACCGACAGGTATCGTTACCTCGACGATATGCCTGGATTTTTCAACACTCATCGTTACATACGCCTCAACTCCGGTGTTAAAAAACTTATCCAGTTTACTCAGCTTTTTAATGGCCTTTTGCTTCAACGCATCCGTCACTTCCATACCTTTGCCGCTTACAATAAACTTCATCTTTAGAACTCCTTCCATCCTGCTTTAATGATCTTAAGTTTATATTAACTCATTGCAGTATAATTAATCCAGTATGTTTTCATAAATATTACCTGGCCGTAATGCCCACAATAAGCATACAACCATATACGCAAACAGCTGTTTTGTGCATATATTGCCTGTGGATAATGTGGATAAATCTGTGAATAACTTAGATAGGCTCGTTTCGCCTGTGGATAAAAAAATTTTCTTGAAAAAAGCCAACGCATGTGTTAGGATATCAATGTTGGTAAAAACTAAATATTGGATTAATTTTTCGACAAGACCCTCTTTAACTTAGTTGGAGCGTGGTGTCAAGAAAATCATTTAATCCAAATAGATTAAGGAGGTGTATATAGTGGCAGACAAGACATTGACCTGCAAGGACTGCAACAACGAGTTCATCTTTACGGAAGGCGAACAGACTTTCTACAAGGAAAAGGGTTTCGAGAACGAGCCGCAGAGATGCCCGGAATGCAGAAGAGCACGGAAGCAGCAGAGAAACCATTATGGCAATAGGTCGAGAGACTACGGCAGCAGGTGGTAAATCAGTGATTATTGATTATAAATCATAAAGCTGTTGATGAGTTGATAAGAAGGAGAGTTGCGACTCTCCTTTTTTATTTTGCGTTAATGCCGCACATCTCACACTTGAGAGGTGAACACAGAGTCGGGCAAATGGGCGAGTGATTGGGCAATATTGCCCGCGGAGGGTGACAAGTCGCCAATGAGTCTGATTCTTCCGGCCATCGTATTTATATTAAAATCCAAAGGCCTTATTTTCTTTTGCCTGATTTCATCCCACGATAGGGGCGCCGATGCCGGCGCGCCGGAGATCGGCCTCAAGCTGTACTGGCATGCCATTGTCTTGCCCGGTGAATTTTGCAGATAGTCAAGATAAACCTTGCCTCCTCGTTTTTTAACCAGCCGCTCCATGGTTGTTATGTCCGGCCGCAGTTTGTGTACCGCCCGGCATATAAATCCGACGAAATTGCGTATTTGCTCATAAGGACGCTCGGGCAGGATAGGTACGAATATATGGATACCTGTCGCCCCGGATGTCTTGGGATATCCCGTAAGCTTAAATTGCGATAAAGCGTCGTTGATCATTACGGCTATGTCGAATGTATCCTCAAACATGGCAGGCGGCATGGGATCAAGGTCAAAAACCGCGATATCCGGATAGTCCGGTTTGTCAATACCGGACAACCAAGGGTGCATTTCGATACATGCCTGATTCGCGAGCCACACCAGCGTCTCGGTATTATTGCACAGGATATAGCGGGTAACCTTATCATCCCTCTTGCTGGTTTCCGAATAAACAGAAAACGTCTCAATCCAATCAGGCGCGTAATCCGGACAATCTTTCTGGTAGAATGTCTTGCCTCCGATCCCGTCGGGATACCGCGACATGACGAACGGCCTGTTGCGCAGATGCGGAAGGAGGACAGGAGACACTTCGATGTAATAGCGGATGAGGTCTTTTTTGGTATAACCGCTTCCGGGCCACATCTCCTTATCAAGGTGCGTCAATTCGATCTCTCTGTTGTTAATAGTGATTTTATTCTGCATATTCAGATAACGTACATTCGTGCGGGTCTTTATCAAACCTGAATCCCATAAACGAAGGGTGCCGCAATCCGCCTCCGCTCTTTTCCAGATAACGCACCGTGCAGACCAATCCCGGCTTCACCCGCTTTATCCGCGTAAGATCCTTGCGGCTTAATATCCCGTCTATATTATGAACTCCATTATGAACACCATAATCAAGCGCCATGGGATATTTCTTATAATACTCTTTTATGTATGCCTTATCCGCCATACCAAGGCCGCTGCCAACCTTGCCCTGATAAATGAGCCTGCCTTCACCGTCATATACCCCAAGCGCCAGCGAACCTACATCCTCATCCCCTGCCGTTCCGGGAACATAACCCCATACGACGAAGTCACTTTCAGTGAACTTTTTAAATTTTAGCCAGTCGCCTGTCCTTTTTCCCGGGAAATAAATGCTGCCGAGCCTTTTTGCGATGATTCCCTCAAGGCCTTGATCAGTAACGGCTTTGAAAATATCGGTCCCCTTTCCTGTAAAGATCCGGGAAATGATTATATCCGGACTATCGCAGACAACCATCCCCTGGATCATATCCTTTCGTTTCTCCAACTCCAGCGAAGTAACCTGCACCCAATTCCTATAAAGCACATCAAATACGACAAAAACGGCATTATAAAGACTGCCTTCTTTAGGATTTTTTCTCTTTTGCCATTCGTGGAAGGAAGGCTTTCCGTCTTTTAATACGATAATCTCCCCATCGAGTATCGCAGGTCTGGCATTCTCGCGGACAGACCGCCACATCCCAGCGAATCCCGGGTAATCGCCTGTGATATCCCTGTTGTTTCGGCTCCTGAGCCTTACATCGTCAAGCCCTATATATGCGAGGCACCTGATGCCATCCCATTTGATTTCATAAATGAACCCTTCCGAATCAAACGGATGGCTGTCGGTCGCAAGCATGGGCCTTGCGCCCATTGAACAGAACAAATCTTTTGCGTAATAGCGATGATTATCGGACGTGGCTCTTTACCCTTGCTTTCCTTCTTGAACTACCCGCTCTTGAATTACTCGCCGCTTCACGGTTTTTACCGGCAATTTTAATGCTTTGCTGCAAAGCCTCCATAAGATCTATCACATTGGCCGCTTCAGGCTTGTCCGGTATTTTTACCTGCTGGCCCGCGATTTTATTTTCAATTAGCTTTCTCAACGCATCCCTGTATTCATCAGTGTATTTTTCTGGTGAAAAGTCCGCGGTCAGGCTTTCTATCAGGTTATTGGCCATCGCGAGCTCATTGTCGCGGATATCGGCTTTATAATTGAGTTCCGTAATCCCGGCCAGCGACCTGATCTCGTCCGGATAGTGCATCGTATGCAGGATGATTGCGCCATTGTATGCACGCAAGGCAGCCAATGATTCCCTGGAACGTATCACAACCTTTGAAACCGCAGCTTTACCGGTTTTTTCCATTGATCTCTTCAATAACTCGAAGGCCTTCTGTCCGCCCTCTGCAGGCGCAAGATAATATGGTTTTTCGAAAAATACGGGATCGACTTCCGCAATATTCACAAAGTCCAGGATATCTATCGCGTGTGTTGTCTTAAGAGGGAGATTGTCAAGTTCGTCGTCATTTATTACTGCGAACTTGCCGTTTTCATATTCATAACCCCGCACGATTTCCTCCGGAGGAACATCTGTGCCGCATACGGGGCAAAACTTTTTGTACTTCACCTGATTGCCGCACTTACCATGAAGCATGCTGAACGAAATGTCCTTCCTCTCAACCGCCGGATACATTTTTACCGGCACGTGGACCAGCCCGAAACTGATGGCGCCTTTCCAGATAGTCCGCATAATTCCCTCGTAATTACTCCTTCTCAGGAATAATGTAACCCAAGCAAAATAAATTATGCTAAGATGATTGATTTTACAAAAAAAAAGTAATATGATGTCATTGCTCAATTTTACCTTCCACAAAACTGATTACCATTAACAATTACAGACAGAAACAGGACTTTGATTGCCCATGGAAGAGAAGTACAAGAATAGAATAAAGACAGAACACAAACGATTGCCGAACGAGCTCAGCTATACGCTGAACAGTATAAACGAGATCTTCCTTTCCTCGCTTGAATCCGAAGATATTTTGGATCAAGTGCTGGCAAAAGCGGCAAAGGCAATAAGATGCGAATCTGCGCAATTGTCGCTGCTAATAAACGGACAATGGGAAATAAGCAGCTGTTACGGGTTTTCCGGCGATGCCGCCCGGAGTATTTTAAACGATAAACAGCAAAAGCATGCGATGGCTGCGATAAATGCAAGGAAGCCCGTTATCATCAACGATACCGGCTCAGTCATGATAATTCCTTTGCTGACAGACAAACAGGCAATCGGCGTAATATTTTTTAATTACCATACAAGAATCAAGGCTTTCAGACAGCCATTCGTAGATTTCGTATCGAGTCTGGCGATTCCTGTCGCTTTTATCATAGAAAGAATTCGGCTTTTCAAAAACATCGAGCTGGAACTTAAACAACACAAACAGATCGGTGAGCACCTTCTCAAAGAGGATTGCCAAAAGAATGAGTTCATAGCCATGATGTCACATGAATTGAGGAATCCGCTTGCGGCTATAGAGAGCAGCCTTGAAGTTCTTGACCTGACCTCATCCAATGATGAGCTGCAGAGACAAGCCAAGAGCACCCTGAAACGTCAGGTCGGCCTATTGACGAGGATGGTGGATGAGCTGCTCGACATAACACGTATTACACAGAATAAGATAGAACTAAAATACAAGAAGTTCGACCTTAATGAATTGATTTTGTATTCATTCCAGGATTATAAACCGATATTCGAGAGCAACAGCGTCGATATTAAATTTGAATCAAGCCCCTCCACCATCTGTATAAACGGCGACGAAGCGCGCATTGCCCAAGTTGTAGGCAACCTGCTTATGAATGCGGTCAAATTTACCGAACGAGGCGGCAGCACCGTCATATCGGTACGACCCAACGACAGGAATCAGGCGGTAATTAGCGTCAAAGACACCGGAATGGGAATGACGCAGGAGACAATATCCCAGATATTCCAGCCGTTCATACAGGCCGATAATACCCTTGACCGTACGAGAGGCGGTGTCGGACTGGGATTATCACTTGTAAGGAGACTGGTGGAGATGCACGGCGGGTGCGTGGACGTACGCAGCGACGGGCTTGGCAAAGGATCCGAATTTATTGTGTACCTCCCGCTTGCTGAAGCTCCGGTTCAAGAAATGCAGGCTATCAATCAGGAAGATACGCATACATGCAGGCGTATACTCATCATAGAGGACAATACAGATCTGGCATATATCATGCGCGACCTGCTGGATTTGAAAAGTCATGAGACGATGATAGCCCTCAACGGCCCCGAAGGACTTCAAAAGGCGAAAGAATTTCATCCGGAGGTGCTGCTATGTGATATAGGACTGCCGGGCATGAGCGGTTATGAGGTGGCAAAGGCGTTTCGCACCGACGAAGCCTTAAAAGATATTTATCTCATCGCGCTGACAGGGTATGCCCAGCCGAGTGACATACAAAAGGCCTTTGATGCAGGTTTTGACGAACACCTCGCAAAACCGGTCGGTATCGATGTCCTCGAAAAGGCACTAAGCCGCGCTAATCGAATTGACAACCCTGACCGGTGTAATGTATTATGAGAAAGCATGGAGAGTTGTCCGAGTTGGTCTAAGGGGCATGACTGGAAATCATGTGCAGGGGTAACTCTGCCTAGGGTTCGAATCCCTAACTCTCCGCCAAACCCCTTGCAAATACTGGATTTGTGAGGGGTTTAATTTTTCATACCTGTTACCATATGGACTTTAGTATTCATGTCCAACATTATATAGGAGTCTACCGCACCAGCCACCCATAATCCTGTCTGCAATCAACGATATAATCAACGTACACCGTCTGGTCTTTAACCTGATACAAAATCAAATACCATTTCTCTACAAACATCTTGTGATATTTATTCGGAGGGATAAATTCTGCTTCGAGAAACGGAAAACGCTCCGGCATTTGAGGCAGGGAACGGATAGCAACCATCAGATCGTTTTTTACCTTACGGGCAGCAGCAGGACTTTTCTGTGCCAGAAAACGGACATGGCCCGCCAGCATCTGACGGGCACGGTCGGAAACAACCACCTTATATTGAACCTTCTTTTCCATGCTCAACCTCATCAATAATGCTGTCTAGATAGCTGTCGAGTTCATCCGGCGTAAATCCTGCACGTCCTGCCAGACGGTCTTGCTCAACAGCCAGCAGTTCTTCGCGCAGCTTCAGCATTTTTTCGCGGCGGGTGAACGCCTCTATATCCATGACAACAAGATCTCCTTCACCGTTTTTGGTAAGAAAAACAGGTTCTCCGGTAGATTTGCACAAAGCCGCAATTTCATTGTAATTCTGCCTGATGCTTGCGGACGGTTTAATCTGCATAATATCAGCTCCTTGTAGCAACATTCTAATCATATTATAATCATTTTCTACTATGATATCAATCAATTCTTACATTTGCGAAGTGACGACATTGATGAACCTGTCGATGTTTTCTTCCGGAACATCCATCAGTGAAACCTCACTTGATAATTATGGCGGCGACAGAGGCGGCAAATGCGGAAGCGACGGCAAGCATAGCACCGAATGCAGCCTGTTTGTTGCCTTTGCCCCAGCTCTGCCTGGCAAAGCTCATTGTATAGATAGAAGCGGCCAGTATTATTAATAATGTAATATAATCCGTCGGTTTCATATCTAAATATCGCCTGTAACGCTATATTCTTTTACGGGAGTGGTCTGATGTAAAATGCCCATTCTCTTTATCTTAAATGATACCTCCGTCGTTACCGCGGCATCCTTGTAATGACTGTTCCAATCGTAAGCTTCCCATTCTTGTATGGTATTAAAGCTTCTGACAGCTGATTGGCCGAATTTGAATATATCCGCGTTCAGTGTCTGGGTCTTCTCTACAAGCTTTGTGATCTCAGCCCGGATAAATTCTTCAAAAGCCTTTTCCAGAACGCGCGTTAACTTCGGATCCCGGTCATAGCCGATGCCGCTTTGGATTGCGTATATCTCGCCTTCGAGCTGGACCTTGAGATTAATTACAGGCCTTTCCCCTTCGAATTTTATATCCAGTTGCCTTCCTGTCTGCCTTGTCCTTATCGGTACTACAAGTTCCGGTTTAAGCGGATCCTGTATAAGGATGATCCCCTGCCTGAATCTATCCTTTGCCATCAAGAGCATCCTTGCTTCATGGCCGGTCAGCCTGTCGACCATCCTGTCACCCTTAAAAGCAGCAATACCAATAATCTCTATGGTATTGCCTCCTTTCCTCGTTACATCTCCGGCATACACATCACCGGGGATGTTATACCCACCGCTAAACTGCATACCTTCCTTGATAAAATTTTGCCCGACATTTATCGCGGCATAATTGGCTATCGGCTCGTGATACTTGGATTTTAAGCAATCATAGAAATCAAAAAGGTTTTGTTCTGTATAATAACTGGTATCTTGCGACGTAATATCGAAACTGTACATTTCTATAGAAATAAGATTGCCGGAATAAGGCTGCAGCACATTAATAAAATCCTGGGCGCTATCCTTCGAAACTAAAATCCTTAAACTGAACCTCAGGTTGCCGAATCTGGTAATCGGCGCGATAAAGGCATCGAGGAGGCCGCCCCTGGCTACGTCTTCCGAAAAAACTAACAGTTGAGTGTGCTTGAGATAGATTTCTTTTGGTATATTCGTGCTTGCCATATCGATTGCCGAAAAAAAAGAGGGCGCGTCAATCGTTATCGTCCTATATGTGAAACGTACCGAGGGGGAACCTGCAGCCCCTCCGCTTGAGCCGCCGCCGGATGGCTCTGAAACCACCGTAGCAATTTGAAGCGTCACCCGCCATTTGTCGGTGACCCCTCTATCGATGCCGATACATGTGACAAAAGAGTAATCGCTGGCTTCCCTCGAATCATAACAGCCTGTCTGCATAAATAAAAATATTACCATAAACGCAATAATAACGTTTTTCACTCAGTTGTTCCCTTCCTGCCCCTCAATACGGCTATGATCAAGACGATTAACGGCAGCGCGAAATATATCGTCCAACCAAATTGCAATTGGTAATATATATAATAATCGATTATAGTTGTCATCCTCTGCGGCACCATGGATAAAGCTAAGGCTGTGATTGAAAGCGGCAATATGACAGGTTTTTTATCGCTTATTCTGAATATATGGCAATAGATCATCAGAGACGCATAAAATATGGCGGCAACAGATACAAGGAAAGATAAACTCCAAACCGTTACGAAAAGTGATTCAACTCTTTCAAAGAAGATGCCCAGATTAATGAGCGAAGTCATAATATACATCGGCACCGAAACCTCTTTAAAAACATAATACGAAAATGTCAGAGTAAGCGCCAAAAAGCAGGCAGAATTAATTAACAGAGCAATCAGAATACTATTATATCCGACTTTTCTTATAATCTGTGTCCCTTGCAAAGATTTTGCAAATACCGCGACTAATATTACAGCCCCATATATTGAACTCTGAGCAATTCCGTTGATCAAGGTCTTGTCAAGCCCGTTGCCGAATATCGGAAACAGTCTGTGGAACTGGTAGGTCTTGGATGATAGGATGAGAAGTAGAAGAATTATTGGAATAATAGTAAAACTAATCAACTTTGAATAACGCGCAATGCTCTCCAGACCGATAAATGACAAAACCGCTATTACAAAGACACAACATCCGATCAAAAATGAGATTGGTGTTTTAATATATATATTGCTTTTTTGCAGTTCGGCAAATTGCCTCAATTTTATACAAAGTGTCGCAATAAGACCAGCGAACAATACGAAAGAGAGTATAGACCCGATAAACCTACCCAGAACGGCGTCGAATACCTCCATGATATTTTTGCCCGGAAACCGTTTCAACAGGAGGTAGACGAATGTAAACGCCAATGCGGCGGCGCCGGCTGAAATAAACGTCATATACCAGACCGCGGTACCGACGAGGTCTGCTGTAATCGACGGACTGACAAGAAAAATACTTGACAGCATGGTCAGGACTATAAGCCACAGGGCTTCGTGCTTGCCGAATCTGCCTTCTTTTAACAGAGTTTCGCTGCCTAATCCTTTTTGTATGGTTTTCTCCTTTCCCAGCCCCTCATCTTGCCGCCGATCTTTTTCCTGTCCTGCACGTTGAGGTAATCCGGGCGGAGCCTTTCCAACCATACAGGAACCCTCATTATCTTTCCCGAAGAGTTATTCATCTTCGGTGATACGGGAGAAAAGAAAGGTACGCCGAATGATTTCATACTGCAGGCGAAAGTTGTGAATACGGTAATGGCTATAGCTACGCCAAACAGCCCGATAAATGCCGCGATAAATATTATGACGACCCTCAAGACCCTGGCACCAAGCATCAGGCTGTAATTCGGGATGGTAAAACTTCCAAGGCCTGATATTGCTACGACAATGATGAGAATCGGACCGACAAGTCCCGCAGATACAGCAGCCTGCCCGAGTATCAGCGCGCCGATTATTCCAAGGGCTTGGCCTAATACGCCGGGGACCCTTACCCCGCCTTCGCGGATCAGTTCAAATGAAAATTCCATAAGGAGCAGCTCTATCAAAGTCGGAAAGGGCACATTCTCACTGGTGAAGACTATTGTCGCGACCAGAGGCGTAGGCACCATCTCGAGGTGAAAATTCGAGACCGCCAGGTAGACTCCGGAAAGGAAAAGCGTAATGATCAGGCCCGCATATCTTACCAATCTTAAAAACGTGCCGAATTGCCATCGTGTCGACAAATCTTCAGACGCATGCATCATCTCGAAGAACGTTATCGGCACGATAAGCGCAAAGGGCGACCCGTCCGGGATGATGGCAACATGACCGTTGATAAGGTAGTGAACGGTTCTGTCAGGCCTTTCGGTACACAGCTCCTGTGAGAACAAAGCAATCGGATTGTCCTCGATCCCCTGCTCCACCAATCCGTCTCCTAAGATATAATCGGTGTCTATGCCCTGCAGACGCCTCTTCACCTCTTTCAGGAGGTCCTTATTGACGATGTTGTCCATATATAAAACTCCGCAATTGGAGCTGTTGTATTTGCCCACGGTCAGGACCTCTACGATGAGGTCCTCGTTTTTGATTATCCTCCTGATGATGGATACATTAGTCTTCATGTCCTCTGTAAATGCCTCTTGCGACCCTTTTACGACATTTTCTACCCTGGGGGTATCTATGGCCCTTTTTTCATATCCCCTGCTCTCGATGAGGATGCATTCTTCGCATTTATCGACAAATAAAGCGGTATAGCCATTCAATATATGATCGATTATCTTAGCAAAGTCCGATGACTTTAAGATGTTGTCCACAGTAAGGACATTTGCCGTGATATGGTCGATGACGCCGTCCGTCTTTACATTCCTGAATAGTTCCGGGTTCATGATATTGGGCAGTATCGAGCGGTTGATGAGGTCCCTGTCCGCCATATTGGAAAGAAACAGGATAAAGGCTTTATCTTTCTGTCCGATATTGAATTCCCTGGTAATCACGTCTCTGTTTTTTTGTACGCTGAATTTGCCCTTCAGGTATTCAAGATTGATTGCAAGATCAGGGTCCACAGTATCCGGTTGAGCAGCTTCGGCGCTTGTACCGGATGTACCGGATGTACCGGATATAGCGGCTTTATCGGCGTTACCGGATTTATCGGTGTTACCGGCTTTATCGGCGCTTTCCGGTTTACGTCTTGGCCTGTCGTTGGGTTTATATTTCGCCGGGTCTCCACCTTCATGTTCATCTTCCAGTAATTCGAATTTCTTTACACCGGTACCCTCTTTATAAACAAAGAGATTCTTCACAATCCCGAAAAAATAAGACATTTTTGCCACCCTTTCATCCTACAATATTATCTTCTATTTTCGGCATAATATTCCGTTTTTGCGACTTTAAGCCCATTGCCGGACATAGTGCGAAATCATCATACAAACCGTCCTTTACGCACATGGATTATAACGCGTCGATGCTCTAGAATATTCATTATGAGAGCAATAATCGGATTAATGAACATCAGATTAAAGAACAGAAATAGCGGTCAGGGAATGATTGAGTACGGCCTGATTTTAGGCTTCATCGCAATTGCTGTGGTTGCCGTGCTCACGCTGATGAGCGGGGGATTACAGGACTTCTTCTCGCAGATCGTCGCATCCCTGACAAGTATCGGTGCCGGGGAATAGCGCTGAAGATGACGATGCCCCCGCTGATTCTAAGCGAGGGCACCTAAATAAAGTGATTGCAATTTTGGTTGCGGGGGAAGGATTTGAACCTTCGACCTTAGGGTTATGAGCCCTACGAGCTACCGGACTGCTCCACCCCGCGATATGAATGGTACCGGTCATACGGCTGGTGCCGGAGACCGGGATCGAACCGGTACGGGGGATGAGCCCCGCAGGATTTTAAGTCCTGTGCGTCTGCCAGTTCCGCCACTCCGGCCGCTGCCTTAATATAGTAACACTATCACCTTACTGTGTCAAGGATTTTGACAATCCCAAACCAATCGAGTATTTGGTCCTCTTTTCGGGAATAAGGCCGTACCTTTGGCATATGATCCGACTTATATCTATCATTTCGGATTCAGAACCCTTGATTAATTCGAGTTCAAGGATGTTGATTTTTTCACTCGCATTCCCGGAGGTTATTATACCTGCATCTATTGCCAACTCTATTTCAGTGCCGCCCGGTGAACCGAGATGTATCGTCCTGCGCCTGAAGCAAGTGCTGAATTTGATTTCCAGCCCTGAATCCAGAGCTGGTATTTTGCTTAACACCTTGCTTATCTCCGGATCGGAAAACAAAGACAAATCCGACCCGGCCCCGTTTTGAACACGGTTCCATTCGTTCCTGCGCTGTAAAAATCCGCCGGCCAACTGTCTGGCCTCATCTGCGGCATTTTTGGCGCCTGCGCCGTCTGCGCCATCTGTAGCAACTGCAGCAGCTGCGGCGTCTGTCTTTATGGTGCCGACCCACCTGCCGCCCTCGCGCCTGACACGGTACGCTATGCCCATGCCGGAAAGGTCATAGCCGGGAGTATCATAATAGAATGCAAGCATGTTTTGCGTCTGCATCGGCCGCATAGGAACAAATCGGCCAAACCCGGCCTCATGCCCGATATATTCGGCTATTATATCGGCATTCAGCGGCTCGGGGATCCGGAACCTCATTTCAATTTCCATGTATTGGATTTCCTATGTCTTAAAAAACACCGGACCTTTTATAGCTTCCAGCGCCGCGTTTGGCTTCGAAATTCTTCTTCAGGTCCAGCATCTTCTCATCGCTTTCCTTCATGAACCGGGCAAGTCTTTCCTCAAAAGAAAGCCTATCCATGCTTTGACGGGAATCCCATTCTACTTCGGCAGGCCTGTACGTTTTCCCGGAGCGCGGCTGTGATTCCTCACACGCTTTTTTGATTGAGAGGCTTATTTTGCCTTTCTCATTGACTGAAAGCACCTTGACCTTTACTTTTTGGTTTTCCTTGAGATATTCGCCGATATTCTTTACATATTCCTCGGCGATTTCAGAGATGTGCACCAGACCGGTCTTTCCCCCCGGCAGCAGTACGAAAGCCCCGAAATTCGTTATTCCGGAAACCTTTCCTTCCACCACCATCCCAACATCGAGCAGCATAGGGACAAGAAATCCTCCTTATTTGTTTGCATCTATAAATATCTTTTCTCCTTGTTTCACCAATCCCAGACGTCTCCTTGCAACATCCTCGATATATTCGTCGCTCTCCAATATCTTCTTCTGCTCGTCAAGCTGCTGTTGCAAGGCCTGCTCTTTTTTGATTTCGCTTTCGATATCCCTGATCCTAACGTTTTTTGAATAAAGCAACCCCTGCTGCTGGATGAAGGTGTAAGCGAAATACAT
>CAZCKQ010000006.1:0-18375 GCA_964499315.1 uncultured Eubacteriales bacterium
ATAGTGTTCCATCGGCATGACATACAGCTTGCCGAACAGCCGCCCTTGACCGGGGTATTCACCGCCGACACAAATCTTATCGGTTATTACAATGTCGATCTGACCATCGGGCATAGGCTCGTTATTGCAGGCAGGGCAATTTTCCTTTTGTGCTGCCTTGATAAATTCGGGATAGCGGTAGTGGAAGCTACCGCCGCGCTTTTCGTCTGACAGGAGCCGAACCATCAGACTGCGTGGTAAGCCATCATGGGTTATCAATTCTTTGTCGATAAAGCCAAGCTTTGCATAGAGTGTCCTTGCAGGTGCTCCAGGAAGGTAGTCGCTTTGGAAAGTGGTAACGCTGATTTCCTGTGTTGTTTCTAACTGACGCAGGGCAGTTTTCAGCAATCGACCGCCTACTCCTTTATTGCGGTATTTTTCATGCACAGCAAACCAACTGATGCGGTTGTTCGTCCGAGAAAAACCTATATAACCCATGTTATCACCGCTCATATAATCTACAGCTGTCAATGCCTCGAATTTGCTTGCCTTATTTTTAGCATATGAGATAAACTCCGGGTCTTTGCCCATGTCCGCTGGATGTTGAAAGATTGGTGACACTTCGGTCGCCAATGTATACCACGCAGGCAGGTCGTTTTCGGTTGTAAAGCGTATTAGCATATTGGCTTCCTCCCAATAAGTAAACCGTGCATATTATAACCAATGGTGCTCGGTTCCTCACAGTGTCGATAGATATATTCCATCCAGTGGTTGAACGCTTCATCAGTTGCTGCCTTTACCTTATCGGCTATCACAAATGAAACCCCGTCCGTTCCAATATTATGTATGATTTCAAGCCCGGTTTCCTTCGCATAGCTTACCATCTTTGTCGGCGTGGTTGCTTTGAAAATAAAGTCGCTGTCGTCCTCGAATGCCGCCAAAACATCCGATAGATTACCAAGTCCCGTCTGCACCTCTGCAGCAACTACAGCAAAGTAATTCAGGTAAGACAGCACAACTAATCCGCCAGGTTTGCACACCGACACACAGTTGCGGATTGCCTGTATTTTTTCATTATCGGACGGAAGATGATACATAGCTCCCATACAAAGTACAACATCAAAGCTGTTTGCTTCGAATTGTGCCATGTCCAGCACATTGCACACCGAGACGTCTGCTAATTTTCCTGCATTATGATTGGTTTTTATGAGGTTTATGTTATACTCCACAAGATCACTCGCGGTCACGATATGTCCCTTTTTAGCAAGATAAAAGGCATATCTCCCTGTTCCGGCGCAAGCGTCTAAAATCCTGCTGTTTGGTGCAAACAACCGGTCAAAGTAGCGGATGGTAGTTAAGTATTCGGGCAGGTGGGCTTTGTCGCGGAACAAGCGCCCCTCCTCATCGTAATTTTCATAGTAGGACTTGATTTGTTCGCTCATCTCGCTGCCTCCTATCCCGATAGATAAAAATAATATCGTAATTTTACCACAAAGCGCCCTTAAATACAAATTTCTCAGCTATAATCTGAAAATCAGTAGATATCTCCAAAGCCTTGTGGTATCTTGTCTTGCTGAAGGGAGATGGTCACATGAAAAAGCAAATTTTCGCAGTAATCACCGTCATCGGCTGTGTCGCGCTGTGTGCCGTCGTGTGGCAACTGAGCGCCGAGGTGGAGGATTTACCCGCTAAGCCGATAATAAACGCCGTTAGCGCCGAATTTGAGGCTCGGTCGGAGGAAACCCCGCATATTTTTATCTCTGCCGAAACTCCTGCTCCCGAAACGGAGCCTGTCGCAGAAATTGAGCCAGAGGCAACAGGGATAACTGCAGAAAAAGAAACAGAAAAGCCAGCGTCAACGCAGACGGTGCAAGCAGTTAAGCCAGCCGCACTGTCATCCGAACCGCACAATGGAGATGTTCGTGTCGTAGATGGCGAGAAGCAAATCTACCTGCTCGGGTTCGGGTGGATCAAAGACGAAGGCGGCAGCAGCGTCGGAACGATGGTCGGAAATCCCGGCGATCAACTCACAGGTAACAAGGTTGGTCAAATGGGTGCCACAGTCGGTAGCAAGGGCGATATCAATAAAATGGTTGGCGTCATGGGTAACGGCGACGCTCCTGCCAACAGGGAACCTACCTCCGGTACGAAGAAACACATCGACGGCGTACTTCATATATGGGTATCAGGTTTCGGATATGTTCCGCACAGCGGAGATAACGTTGTCACCTACGCCGAGGACATGTATGAGTATGGTGTCAAAATAGGAATCATGGGCGGGGATGACTGTCCATCGGGTACGCCTTCAGCTTCTCCTGCAGAACAACCAGAGCCGACAGGCGTCATATACACTGAGATTCAGCCGCCAGTTATGAAGGTCAGCACCCCGTCTGCGTATAAACCAAACGGGGAGCCGTATACTCCGTAATTATAATCAGATAAAAGCAAATGCCCCGAAGCATGACACAATGATACTTCGGGGTGTTCTTTTACGCTATTTTTGCTTATCAGCTTATTGCTTGCTCTCACTTATAGTTTTGTGCATATCAGTGAAGAACTCACTATATCTGAGGGTTTCTGGTATCTGCGTTATACCGCACCATAGTAATAGCGGAAGTTTTTGCCCGTCGAAGTCAATAGCCTCACCATTTTTTGAAAGCACCTTTTCGGATAGATTTTTCGCGCCTTCATAATCATGAAGTCCTGATATGAGAGCAAATTCGTCACCGCCGATACGTAAAACCAGCATATCGTCGCTGGCTGCCTTATCGATCCGAGACGCCATTTCAAGGATAGCAAGGTCACCCGCACGGGTTGACAGGTTATTGAATGCGGTCAGATGCTGAATGTCAAAACATAAAACGTAACTGCCTTTTCTCTCTTTAAAATAATCGTATGCCTCGCTCATGTCTACTCGTTTTCGTGCCATATAAAGATCATCTCCTTCTCTGAACTCATAATTGATTTTTGGGAAGATACCTGTAAACCGCCATTTGTCATTAAACTCTGAAGGGTTCACATTCCATACCCGCTTGAAGGTTCTTGAAAAGACCTCGACTGAACTATACTGATACCTCATGGCAATGTCGGTTATGCTTGAATCGCCTTTTGTTAAGTCCTTTGCCGCTTGCGTCATGCGTCTGCGTGAAATGTAGCTTTTAATGCTCAAACCAAGCGCATATCGATACAGTTTCTGGAGCATGGAGAGGGAAACGAAGCAATGCTCGGCGATGTCTGCTTGACTGATAGGCTCGCACAGACTTCGCTCAATAAAATCTATTGACTCGGTCAGAATCATAAAATTCTTCATCGTCACGCTCCCTCTGAGATATTAACAACGTCGTTATGGTAACATTATAACTCCGCAGAAAGATGTTTGCTTGACGATTTGAGCATATCTATATCGAACATCGATGAGCATCACACGACCTATCTTATATGGCAAGTCTTTCTTCCTTGATATGCTCCGTACTTTGTGCCGCTTGCTTTTTCGTGATATAATTTTACAAAATATGTCGAAAGCGAGGTGGCTTCATGAAAAAGAAGAAAAAGACATTACTCGACCTTAACCGTGTCCCCACGCTCGAAGAGCTCCGCGCATACTTCAGGGAAAACGACTTCTCCGCCGCGGCATATATTGATATGGACTATGACAAGCTGGATTCCGAGAGCGTGGAAATGTTTGAGTATATAAAAGGTCTTATGGACGAGAAGTGGGAGCCGCTGTCACGAGAGATGGGCTTGAAGTCCGACTCGTCATATTACGGCAAGGACAATCCGCTAATCGCCATGCGCGACAACATGGAAAACCTCGTCGCCGGCGGCGTGATGAAGCTGCTCACCGAGAAGCCGGATCTCGCCGCAGAGATACTGGCGTCTTACATGGATGACCCCGACGTTGAAAAACACGCCGACAACTTTCTGAATAACGCCGTCAAAACGGCGATGCAGGTCATGAATTATGAAGAGATAGCTCAGGCCGTCCAGGAGAAGGCCGCATACGAGGATTTTAATCACGATAAATTTAATAACTACCGCTCGAAAGACTTTGACCGCAAGTGGAATCATACCCGTTCTAAAATAGAAACGGTTTCCCTGAGTGAGATGGAGTCCGCAGTCAACGACGAGGGCGAGAGCGTACCCATGCAGGTTGCGGATAGCTCCGTGAATGTCGAGGATGAGGTTATCGCCAATCTCACAGGCGATAACTTCTGGGAGAGCATCTCTGAAGATGACCGTGCGCTGCTCCGAATGCGTATGAGTGGCAAGACCCAGCAGGAGATTGCTGACGCGCTCGGCTACAAAACGCACAGCTCCGTTACCAAGAGGCTGCAAAAGCTCAAGGAGATATTTGAAAACAGTGATATATAAATAATGTGCCTGCCGGTGTGTTCGGCGGGCATAGTTTTTTGAAAATATTTTTACTCCGCAGGAACAATCCGTTCCCCTTATGTCGTAAGCAGGTATGAGGAATACGCTACACACGATGAGCATCCGCCGAAAGCGGGTGCTTTTTCTGTTGCGGTTTTTCTCAAAACAAATATGAACGGAGGAAACAAATTGAACAACGAAATTAAAAAGAAAGGAACGCCGAAATTCGACACCATCGACGGTGCTACGCTGATGAGCACACCGCTCCAACCGCTGCGGTTCGTGGTGGACTCGCTCATCTCGCAGGGGCTTCATGTCCTCGCCGGTTCGCCGAAGGTCGGAAAGTCGTGGCTGGCGCTCTGGCTGTCGGTCATGGTGGCGAAGGGAGAGCCTGTCTGGAGCATGGCGACGCGCCAGGGCACTACACTGTATCTCTGCCTCGAGGACAGCAGGCTGCGAATCCAGAACAGGCTGTTTGAAATCATGGAGGATACGCCGCCCAGCGTTCATTTTTGCACCGAAGGCTTCCTCATCGGCGGCGGTCTGGAGGAACGCATCGAAACCTTCATTGCCGACTATCCCGATACGACGCTCATCATCATAGACACGCTGCAGATGGTGAGAGGCACAGGTTACGACAACACCTACGCCAACGACTACCGCGACTTATCCATTCTGAAAAAGCTGGCGGATAAACATGGCATCGCAATCTTGCTCATCCATCACCTCCGCAAAGAAAACGCGGATGATGTGTTCAACCGCATATCAGGCACGACCGGAGTGCAGGGCGCTGTGGATTCCAGCTTTACGCTCATCGAGGACAAGCGCGGCAGCGGCAAGGCGAAGCTCTCCTGCATCGGAAGAGATATTGAGTACAGGGAAATCTGTCTTGAAAGAAACGAGGATAACGTCTGGGAGTTGGTGTCTGACAGCAGAGAACAGCCGGAGCTTCTTGGCGACGCCATCATTTCTCTTCTCTCTGTATTTATGAAATCCGATTCTCACTTCATCGGCACTCCGACAGAACTGACCGAGAAGTTGTGCCTGATGAGCGGAGAGAAAATATCACCGAAAAAAATCTCCCAGCGCATCCTGCAAAATGCTGAAGCTCTTGCGTCGGCAGGAATCAGCTTCGATATCCGGCGCAGTAACGGCAAACGCCTAATCGAGCTTCACCGTGCCGATGGTGACGATAGTGCCGATAAAACGAGGACTGCGTCAGCTACCCCGAATATCGTCCCTGTCGACCCTGTATGCGGAGGCACTGATACTGAAGCTCTCCCTTTGGGAGAGGCAAGCAAAGCGTCCGGCTATACGCCGTCCGCATCAAGCGGGGCGCTGCCCCACACCCCAGTGACGAAAGGAGCCTAATATGGAGAAATTGAAGGACAAAAAATTTGCGTTTCGGGTAAGCGAGCGCGACCTGAATCAGATAAGGATTAAAGCGAAACGGGCAAGATTGACCGTCACGGATTATCTCATTACCTCGGCTTTGAACAAGGATATAGTCGTCATCGACGGCGTGAAAGGTCTCGTTTCTCAGATGAAAGCGGTCGGTAAAAACCTCAATCAGCTCACCACGCTGGCGCATATGGGCAGGATTCAGGCGGTCAGATTGGACGAGGTTATGAAAGTATTCGGCGATATCGCTGCCGCTATTCGTGACCTGACCGGGGAGGTGAAGTGATGGCGACGCTCACAAGAGTCAAGGTAAAGCACGCCACCTGCGGCAGGATGCTGGGTGCGCTGGCGTATGTTTTGCAGGATAAGAAAGTCACCTTCGACGGCGTCCGTGTCGAAACCGGCCACAACTGTACGCCCTATACAAGCTACCTTGAAATGATGGCGACCAAGCAATCCTTCAGGAAAACAGACGGCGTTAACTTCCTTCACTACGTTCATTCCTTCTCGGATAAGGAAAACATTACGCCGTGGCAAGCCAACGAAATCGCCCGCGAGCTTGCCGAAAAGCTGTTCCCCAACAACGAATGCGTCATCGCCACCCACAATGATACCGACAATCTCCACTCGCATATCATCGTCAATTCCGTCAGCTTCAAGGAGGGCAAGAAGCTTCATATGTCCCCGACTTCCTTACAGGAGCAGCGTCAGGTCAACGATGAAATCTGCAAGGCTCATGGCTTCTCCGTCCTCGGACCTTATGACGGCACGAGGAAAAAGAAGCGCCTCACGCCGGGCGAATACCGCGCAGCCATGAGGGGCGAGAGCTGGAAGTTCCGCCTCATAAAAGCCATCGACGAGGCTCTTGAATACTCGACCGACAAGGAAAGCTTCATCCTGAACATGGAGTACGAGGGGTATGAAGTCCGCTGGGATGACACGCATAAGTACATTCTGTTCACCACGCCGGAGGGTAAAAAATGCCGCGACCGCACCCTGCACGACGATACCTACCTGAAGGAAACCCTTGAAAAGCTGTTCGCTTACCGAGCCGAGCATGGGTATACCCCGCAAACGCCGGAGCCGCCCGAAGGCTGGCTGGCACAGGCTAACTTGATGGGTAAGCTCGCTTCCGATGCCGTCAAACTCGGAAAGAGCGTTGAGAAAATGGCGAATGTTCCCCCGCCGCTTACACTGTTCATCCCGACCGACAGCAAGCGGAAAAGGCGCGAGGCGCTCAAAAAGCTGGCGCAGGGGCACAAGCTCCAGAGCGAACAGGAGCAAGAATTCGGACAGAAAATGTGATTTACCCCCACCCCACCCATGGGAGAAAGGATTTTTTATGGACAGAGAACAAAAAATCGTGCGCCACTACCTCGAAACAGGAGTACTCGGCGCCTATGAAACCACAGAGGTAATTCATGAGGAAGAAGAAAACGGAAAATACGCACCCTGCTTTGAGGACGCCACCGTCTTCTTTGATAAAGACCGAACCACAACCGTCCGCTCCATGTGCATCGAGGGCAGGCGGTATCGCGTCCGCTCGGTGTTCCCCATATGCGGAAATACCCCCACGGACAAGCTGCTTTCTGTCATCGACGCCGACCTTGAAAAAGAGACGCATTCAGCTTAAATGTCCATAGACTTGTGGCAAACGGTACGGTATCATGTGTGTAACCCGTACCGGTTTGCCCTCACAAAAAGGAGGATTTATTATATGAAGGCAAACCAGGAAATCGATATTTTATACGGCAGACTCAGTCAGGAGGACGAGCTCAAGGGTGACTCCAACAGTATCCAGAATCAGCGAATGCTCCTTGAAAAGTACGCGAAGGACAACGGCTTTACCAACGTGCAGTTTCTGTACGACGACGGTTATTCGGGCACAAACTTTAACCGTCCGGCGTGGAACGAAGTGCTGAAGATGATTGAAAACGGCGAGGTAAAGACGCTCATCGTCAAAGACCTTTCCCGTCTGGGCAGGGAGTATTTGCAGGTCGGTTATTACACCGAAATCTATTTCCCCCAGCGTGGCGTCCGCTTCATCGCGGTCAACGACGGCGTCGATTCGCTCTATTCCGAGAGCAACGACTTCACCCCGATGCGCAATTATTTCAACGAGCTCTACGCCAAGGACTCCAGCAAAAAGGTGCGCGTGGTGAAACGGGCGCAGGCCGAGCGCGGTGAACTTCTCGGCGGCAGACCGCCTTATGGCTACCGCAGGGACGCGAAAGTTCGCAAGGGCATCGTGCCCGACGAAGAAGCGGCGGCGGTCGTAAAGAAGATTTTCAGCCTCTGCGCCGAGGGAAAAGGCCCGAATCAGATTGCGAGGTTGCTGACGAAGGAGCAGGTTCTGAACCCAACCAATTATTACTATCAGAAGCACGGAAAATCTCACGCCAGTCTGGATACAACCAGTCCGTACAGATGGAGCAACAGCACGGTCACCGGAATCCTCGACAACAAAACCTATCTCGGACACATGGCTGGGCTTCGCGCAACGACGATGTCCTACAAGAACAAGAAGCTCATCCGCCATCCCGAATCGGAGCAGATTCTGGTCGAAAACGTCCATGAGCCGCTGATTACGCAGCAGCAATGGGATATCGTTCAGGACGTAAGGCAGCACAAAAAGCGCACGCCGAAACAGATGGAGGAACCAAATATGTTCTCCGGGCTTGTCTACTGTGCCGACTGCAAAAAGGCAATGGTGCTTCATAGGGCTCACACGATGAAGGCGACCTACAACAACTTCAAGTGCTACACCTACAACAAGCGCGGCAAGGACGTCTGCTCCGCCCATTATCTGCGGGAGCAGGATTTAGTCAAAATCGTCCTCGACGACCTGCGCAGGGTAACGCACTTCGCGCGGCAAAAGGAGCGGCTGTTCGCCGAGTACATCAACCAGAAGAACAGCGTGGAGCTTCGGCGGGAAATCAACACCGTGCAGAAAGAGCTCGATACAATGCGCCGCAGGAACACGGAATTGACGGCGCTCTTCAAACGGCTGTACGAGGATAACGTGCTTGGCAGAGTCACAAGCGAGCAGTTCCGAATCCTCTCCGGCGACTACAACGCCGAGCAAAAGGGACTGAACGCAGCCATCCCTGTAAAGGAAACACGCCTCGAAAAGCTCAAGGCGTCCGCCGCCAACGTGGAGGCTTTTATCGAAAAGGCGAAGCGGTACACCGATATCACTGACCTGACGCCTGAGCTCCTGCGGCTCTTCATAGAGAGGATTGATATCGGGGAACGCAGCGAAAGGTACTCCCGCACAGCCGAGCAGGATATCCGCATCGTCTACAGGGACGTGGGGGTTATGGACAGCGTGGAGCCGGTGGAGAGTAACGAACAGGAATTTGAAGAACCGATTGAACAAGCAGAAAGCGGACAAAAGACCGCATAAACAGCGTTTGGGCGGGTAGCCTACACTACCCGCCCACCCATAAAGGGCATAGGTCAGAAAGTATCCCTACGAACGCTAACAGAAGACTTTCATGGATTTTTCCGCAGCCTTTTCCGTCATCTTTATAATACAGGCGTATGTTTTTTGTGCCTATATCCAGTTTGATCATAACATTCTCCGCATCCGAATGCTTCGAAGTGTTCGTCAGAGATTCCATGATGTTGGCTTCGAGAATCTTCTGGACCGAAGCCGAAACCATGCTGAAATCGCCGCTGTGCTCGAACGTCAGCTTACAGAATCTATAATCGTCGATTATCTTTTTCAGGGAATCCAGCCCGATTTTTCTATCGACCCGGATGTTATAAACGGTGCTCCTCGTGAGTTCTAGGACTTCGGCAAGCTTTTGCCTGCAAAGCTTTAAATTGTTCACAGACTTCTCCGGATCCGTATGCAAGATCCTTACGGCGGCATCCAGCTGGAAAATCACACCGGCTATACCATGCCCGATGTTATCGTGTATCTCATGAGCGATCCGGTTGCGTTCACGGATTTCGGCAAGATGCTCCACTTCTTTCCTCGAATTGAGCAATTCGTTTCTGATCTGTTCCAATTGGTACCGCAGCCGCCTCTCCTGGTCAAGGACGCTGATATGCTTTTTGTCATCTCTGTCTTTGGCGCCTGTGATATATCCGAATAATGCGGCCGCTGCAATAAAGAATATATCCCTGTAGTCCGCCCCGCTCTGAATTATGAAAACTACCGCGGCGGCAAAAGCCGGGACGGCAAAGACATACCTCCCTGTATAAAAAAAGTCGAGCACGGGTATACCTGACAATATGATAAAACGTCCATCGAACAAAGACAGCGCAACAACCGCTATGTAATATAAAATGGAGACCGATGCCTTGTCAAAATACTTTTCTTTTATAATAAAAAAGCATAAAGCACCCAGTAAGGATGCTATGCTGAACAAACTAAAATCAGTTCCGGATATTATTTCTACCGCAAGCCAGATAAATAAAATGGCGCTATAAATTCGTTTCATTATATCAATCATATTACTATTGTTTTGAAATATCAACCTTCCTTAAAAGCCCCCCCGCCATGAATATTCCGGCAAAAAACAGCAGCGCCAGTATTTCGAGTCCCACATCCATAATGCCCTTGTTATAAAGGAGCATCTTGTCGACGGCGTCCATCAACCAGGAGGTAGGTATGATACGCGCTATCTTGTTCATGATGTCAGGCATGAATTCCTTCGGCCAGTAACAGCCCCCGAGCATCAGCATCGGCGTTGTGATCATGGCTGAAGTGATATATGCAAGCAAAGGTTTTTTGAACAGGGATACCAGCCAGACCCCGAGTGAAATACACACTATTGCGAATACTGTAAACAACAGGTACATGTCTGCCGTATGCGCGCCCAGATCGAATCCGAATACGTATTTTATCATCGTCAGGGTAACGGCGGCTTGAAATACCCCGATAATCAGAAACGCGGCAAGGTTTTCCAGCATGTACCTTCTCAAAGTGACCGGTGAATAAAATACCCTGTAGAATACGCCGCTGCTCCTGTCTTCAATCAGCAGACCCGCAGTCACTACCGACATATACAGCATGAATTGCACCAAAAAGCCTAAATTGCCGCGTGCTTGGGCCGTTCTGCCGTCTTCGGCGGATCCGGCGGATTCGACAGTGACGGACAATCTGCCGTTCTCATACTCCTCCAACGCTTCAGCAAAGGAAGCCCTGTCATACCCTGCTCCTGCAGCCAACAGCTTCATGTTGCCGATGAAGTTTTCGATAAATGCCCGGGAGTAAAATAATTTTTCTTTTTCATTGAAATAGAATTCCTTGATATCCGGATTCTTTCCCGCCAGCAGGGCTTTTTCGAAGCCTGACCCTATTATGACGGAATAATCCGTCTGAAAACTTACCGCCTTATCTAAAATGTCTTTTTCATCAAGTACAACGACTTTGACCTTACGCATCGATCCGAGCTCTTCGATCAGCTTTGCGGAAAGCATGGAACGGTCATTGTCAGCTATCCCGACACTCAGCATCACTTCAGACTGTAATCCGAAGGTGACGATGAACAATATGGGCATAACCAGCAGAATTGCCAGCCTGAGCTTATTTTTCAGAATCCTTTTTACTGCCTGTTCAAATATTGCCATATCTGACCCTCCTCAACAACAAGCCAGCCGCTCCGAATATGACAGCCAGAAAACCGGTAAGCCACAATGCGGCTTCTATCATGACCTGACTTGAATACCCGAATATCGTACCGAATAGCAGCACCTTCGCATGATAATTTGGCGACAGCAGATTTATAACATCCAAAGAACCTGACGGCATGATTGCACCCGAAATTGTTCCGAAGAACAGCATTAACAGCAGTGAAAGCATCAATCCGGTAGAGCGGCTTCGGACCAGCAGTCCCGCAATGACGCCAATCACGACGGAGATCATGCAGAATACCAGCATGGTCAGGAGGATGATAACCGGGTTGCCACGCCAGTTCGAACCGTATACGACGCCGGTGAATATTATCACAAAGACGGATGTCACGAAGAGGTATGCGGTGCTTCCGATTACCCGCCCCAGTATCAGGGCTTGCGTGCTTATGGGAAGGGAATAAGTCCGGATGTTGATGTCCGAATCGTCCGGTTTCGTAATAATAAAGACGCCGAGCAACGAACCCATTATGAGCATCTGCAGCAGGTTCAGCACCGAATAATAGTCGATCATTCTGGGAACTGAAGTGTTTTTATTAAGGAATACCCTCTGCAGTACGTTGCCGGTAATGCCGCTTTCGACGCCAGGCACAGCAGGCTTCCCTGCCGTCATTATTACGGCGTTTACCGTATTGAACGAAGATGCGAAACCGTTTACGATAGCTTCCACAGCTTCAACTTGCTTTTTACCATAGATTTGTATCGCCTGTTTGCTCCCTTTCAGCATGTTTTGCGACAAATCCGCCGGCAGATAAATGTATGCATCGATCTCTCCGTTATCCACCGCTTTTCTGGCCTCATCAGCCCCGGTATACTTCTTGACGGCCAGACGCTTCTTTATCTCCTTCGCTTCAAGGAATTGGCCGAATGCCTCCCCGGCAGCGCCCTCATCCAGATTTACGCACCCGACCTGCATAGTCTTTTCAACGTCTCTGGAAAAAAGATTTCCGATGGAGGTCCCGACCAGAAATATAACCAGTATGGGCGCCAAGATCATGATAAGGGCCATCTTGATATCACGTATGTTTTTAATCAGCTCATAATATGCGGCAATCAGAATTCTCATATCGTTATCCCCCCCCTTAATCCCTCAACGTCTTGCCGGTCAGCGCCAGGAACACATCCTCTAAAGTGGCTTCCTGCATATTGATTTTTGTGATCACTCCGCCATTGTCGGTTATTGCGTTGATCACCCTTGTGATGCTGCTGCTCTTATCCAGTACGACCCACATGGTATTGCCCGAAAGTGTGCATTCCTTTACGCCGTACACACCTTTTACCGCCTCAGTGACGGAGTAGGCGGCATCGCTCAGCGTAATTTCGGCGATCTGATCTTCCCTGACAAATTCCGAAAGCTTTTCCTTTGTGCCTTCGGCTATCAATCTGCCGTTGTCCATTATGATAACCCTCTTGCAAAGGGCCTCTACTTCCTCCATGTAATGGGAAGTATAGATGACGGTCGATCCCATCTCATTTAACCGCCTGATCGATTCAAGGATGTGTTTTCTTGACTGGGGATCTATACCGACTGTAGGCTCATCCATTATTATCAGTTCAGGCTTGTGAACGATGGAGCACGCGATGTTCAGCCGCCGTTGCATACCCCCGGAGAACTTCCTGGGAAAATCATTTCTTTTTTCCCATAAATTTGTGAATTCCAGCGCTTGCCTGACGCCATCCTTCAATTCCGTGCCCTTCAGGCCGTAAAGCTGCGCGAAGTATGTCACGTTCTCCAGTGCTGTGAACTCGTGCAGAAGCGCGATGTTTTGCGGCACGATACCGATTCTTCTTTTGATTTCCATTGCATGCTCATTCATGCTTTTGCCGAACAGGATCACTTCGCCCGACTGTATCTCGGTGATTCCTATTATTGAGTTTATCAGCGTGGTTTTTCCTGCCCCGTTGGGGCCTAAAAGTCCCAGTATCTCGCCTTCCTGAATGCTAAGATCCATATTGTCCACTGCCAGCTTGTCGCCGTATCTTTTAATCAGATTTCTTACTTTTACAATCGTTTTTTCCATTTCCAACCTCCAAGCCCCTTTTGGGAATCAGGCTTTTTTGCATATGCCACCCATGCCGACCATATGCCGTCCATATGCCGTCTGTGCCTATCTTTCGAGATTATTTTACAATAGGATGAATGATGGTTGAAGTTACATGAATAAGAACATGAGATTACATTTGTCATAATTGTCATAAAGAAAAAAAAGGACTGCCTCATATCAGATTTTTCTGATTTTGAGGCAGCCCCTATATTCTATTCCTATATTCCTATATTCCTGATGATACCTGCTGCTAAACGCTTACTTGATCAGTGAGAAACTGATGAACAGCGTTGCAAGAACAAGGGTGATGGTGCTGAACAACTTGACGAGCACGTGCAGTGAAGGCCCGGCTGTGTCTTTGAAAGGATCGCCTACCGTATCGCCGACAACACTGGCTTTATGAGCTTCGGACTTCTTACCGCCATAATTGCCCAGTTCAATGAATTTCTTGGCATTGTCCCATGCCCCGCCTCCATTGTTGAGGAACAAGGCCACGAGGATACCGGCTATCGTACCGACCATAAGGAAAGCGGCTGCCGCTTCTGCGCCCAGCAGCATCCCGACTGCAATAGGAGCAAGTACGACTATCAGCCCGGGTATGATCATTTCCTTCAATGCGCCTTTTGTGACTATATCAACGCACTGACCGTAATCGGGCCTGTCTTTGCCTTCCATGATGCCGGGCTTTTCCTTGAACTGACGGCGGACTTCGAGTATAACATACTGCGCTGCCTTGCCGACCGCCCGGATGGCCGTCGAACTGAAGAGGAAGACTATCATGGCTCCGACAAACGCCCCGATGAACACTTCGGGTTTTCCTATGTCAACCGGGAATATCTTTTCCAGTGGTATGTTCAAAGCAAGCTTGACCTTCTCGATATAGGCCGAGAAAAGCAGGAATGTAGCCAATGCTGCGCTGCCCACTGCATAGCCTTTTGTAAGGGCCTTGGTCGTGTTGCCGCATGCATCCAGTCTGTCTGTTCTGGTCCTGATTTCTTCGGGAGCGCCGGACATTTCTATGATGCCGCCGGCATTATCTGTGATCGGCCCGAAAGTATCCATTGCGAGTATATACGCGCAGGTCGCAAGCATACCCATGGTAGCTATTGCAGTCCCATACAGGCCTCCGTCGTATCCGGCCGGAAGTCCCGCGCTTTTGCCGAGGAAGTATGACCCGAGTATGGCGACCGATATTACGATTATCGGCGCGAATGTGCTTTCCAAACCTACCGCAAGGCCGGCTATGATATTGGTCGCAGGCCCCGTCTTGGATGCCTCGGCAATCTGCTTGACTGGTTTGTGTCTGTAAGAAGTGTAATACTGAGTGATATAAACAAATGCAAAGCTTAACAGAAGCCCGATCAGACCGCAGACATAAAAGTTTATGTACCTGATGTTCCCGTCAAGTCCGCTGAGCATGAACTTGGTGATCGGGAAGAGGAATATCGCGCAAAGCAGCGTAGTGACAAAGTAGCCACGATTGAGCGCGCTCATCGGGTCTTTATCTTCTTTGGTCTTGACGCAGCCGATGCCGATGATGGAAGCAATGATACCGGCGGCGCGCGCAACCAGCGGGAACAGGATGCCATAAATGCCAAATATCGGATACAAGGCCATTCCGAGTATCATAGCGCCTATGTTTTCAGCGGCTGTGGATTCGAAGAGGTCGGCTCCACGGCCGGCGCAGTCGCCGACGTTATCACCGACAAGGTCTGCCACCACGGCAGGGTTTCTCGGATCATCCTCAGGGATGCCCGCTTCGACCTTACCTACGAGGTCGGCGCCCACATCAGCGGCTTTGGTAAATATCCCGCCGCCCAATTGAGCAAATAAAGCTACGAAGCTTGCACCGAACCCATAACCTACAATGAGCTCAGGCGCTTTTTTTACGATTTCAGCATCCGCCGAAAAACCGCCGAATGCATAGAACAAAGCAGCTACGCCCACAAGGCTCAGCGTTGTGACTGCAAGGCCTGTCACGGCGCCGCCCCTGAATGAAATCGTCAATGACCTGTTAAGACTGTGTTTTGCGCCCGCAGCTGCCCTGATATTGGAGCTGACAGCGACAAACATGCCTATAAACCCTGCAAGCCCGGAGCAAAGCGCGCCTGTGACAAACCCAACAAGCGTCTGCCACAATCCGGTCGCCGCAAACAGTATCAATGCAACAACGGCGGACAGGGCGAAAATCGTCCTGTATTGCCTGTTCAGGAAAGCCATAGCACCTTCTTTAATAGCTTTCGCAATATCCTGCATATTCTGTGTTCCGGTCTCCTGCCTGAAAACGAACTTGACAAGCAGCACGATGAAGATCGCAGCGATTATTCCAATCGCGAACACCCCGCCAAGAATCGCCAGGACCGTTGATTGTAAATCCATTTATACATCCCCTCTTTGATGAATTATTGTATGGCTTTGAAAACCCTTCAACTATTATATACAAACAGATTAGGCTGCGCAAGCCGGAATCAGAATTCTTCGTTCTTTCTGCCGCACACCAAAAAATTCGGTTAAATTCCTCCCATGGATCGCCAAAATCAAAACGGTCGAAATCAATAATACTGAGCTCGCCCTTTTCAAGCATCATGTTTCCGATATGATAATCGCCGTGCTGAAAGCTCTGCGGACGGTTTTCAAGTAGGTGGCGATTATTCTCTATGTACTCGATTACTCTGTCATCACCTGCAAAGCGCAACCCGCACTCGTGGTATTTTTGGATATTAATATTGATTTTACGGTTGAAGCGAGTCGCCCATTCTTCCTGTGTATCGGGAGCAGGGATACATATATTTATTTGATTTTATTCTATGAATATTGGTTTCGAATTTGTTTACTGTAAGAATGAACATTTTTGCAAAACGTGCATTGCTACGATAAATGTTTATGAGTATAGGAAAAAACGATGTATGGCCACAAGAACCGCTAAGTATGTTTTTATAGCAACCAGTCGTAGTCCTGACGGCAGTCTACCACGGCAGTGATATAAACGGCATTTCCCTGAATCTCATAAAGCGCCATATAATACTTCGAAAAAAGTACCTTGCGGTATTTTTGAAAGGGGATTGCTTCATTCTCCAGCCACGGGTTTCGCTCCGGCATGGCGGAAAGGCTATCCGTCGCTTCTGCAAACGCATCAATCAACCTATTGGCTGCTGACACGCTTACATTTGCCAGAAAACGTGCATGCGCAATAAGCATATCCCAAGCGGTTTCCGTTATTTTAACTGTATATGTCTTATTTGTATATGTCTTATTCCTTTCGGTCATCTGCAACCCCCGCGACTGCTTTGCGCATGGCAGCAACCGTTTCTTCCACGGAATAGATGCGTCCTTTTTGGATGTCGAGTTCGGACTGCAGCAGTTTTTCCTTAAGCTTGATGATGCTCTCACGTCGGGCAAACGACGCCACATCCATTACCACCAAATCACCCTCGCCGTTTTTAGTGAGATACACAGGCTTTCCTGTCTTTCTGCACATTTCAGAAATCTGATTATAGTTTTTTCTTATGGCCGCAGAAGGCTTAATGATCATCATACGAATCACCTCGTTTAGTAGTCATTAAATATACTTATGATGTCCTTATTATACTACCTGCTAATTGATTATACTACCTGATAATTGGTTTGTATATACCGGGCCCTTCTTTTCAAATTTTGAAACGGATTTATGAAGTAAGAATTAACCAATAATTTCATAATGAATAAATGACTGGTTGCGATCATAAAATGAATAATATCCTGCAAATCCAGCTAATAGGGCGTTAGGTGCGAATGGTTTTATTCATGAGCCACCTATTAAAAAGGTAGCCGCCACACAAAAATGAATTTTTTTAAATTGCATCTTGCAATTTTAGTTGTCCATGTGTTATAATTTCTAAAATCGTAAAAGAAGTGTGAGGGTAATATTATGAAAATCTTATCGGGAGTAATGGAGCAGGTCCTTAAACGTAACCCAAACGAACCCGAATTTCATCAGGCGGTCAGGGAAGTATTGGAATCAATCGAACCTGTCGCCGAAAGACACCCCGAATATGTCAAAGCGGGGATATTTGACAGGATAGTGGAACCTGAGAGGCAGATCATTTTCAGAGTGCCGTGGGTCGATGATTCAGGCAAGGTGCAGGTCAACCGAGGATTCCGTGTACAGTTCAACAGCGCTATCGGGCCGTATAAAGGCGGATTGCGCCTGCATCCGTCAGTGTATATCGGCATCATCAAATTCTTGGGCTTTGAACAGATCTTCAAGAATTCGCTCACCGGATTGCCGATGGGCGGCGCAAAGGGCGGAAGCGATTTCGATCCCAAGGGCAAATCCGAAGGAGAAATTATGAGGTTCTGCCAAAGCTTCATGCTTGAGTTATTCAGGCATATCGGGGAAAATACCGATGTTCCCGCGGGCGATATCGGCGTCGGCGGACGTGAAATAGGCTATATGTACGGCATTTACAAGAAAATCAGAAACGATTTTACAGGCGTGCTTACCGGCAAAGGATTGGCATGGGGAGGAAGCCTTGTAAGGACTGAAGCTACAGGATACGGCCTTTGCTATCTCGTGGACGAGATGCTGAAGGCAAAGGGCAAATCATTCAAAGGCGCGACTGTAGTCATATCAGGCTCAGGAAATGTCGCCATATACGCAACACAAAAAGTCCATCAGCTCGGTGGAAAGGTCCTCGCATTGAGCGATTCCAACGGATACATCGTCGATGAGGACGGTATAAAGCTCGATACCGTAAAACAGCTTAAAGAAGTCGAAAGGAAACGTATCGGCGAATACGTCAAATCTCATCCCAAAGCCAGATATTTTGAGGGCTGCAGCGGGATATGGAGTGTAAAATGCGATATTGCGCTGCCGTCGGCAACACAGAATGAGCTTGACGCAAATTCGGCTTCAATGCTTGTCAAAAACGTATGCTTCGCCGTCGGTGAAGGAGCC